>JAADFU010000190.1 GCA_013152715.1 Calditrichota bacterium | reverse complement strand
CGGTCTGGGTTTGCTGGTAGATGTGCGCGTAATGCAGTGGTCACAGATTTTAGTGAACGACGTTGTTTTTGTGCTTTATGATATTAGAAATGACGGTACCAAAGACCTGGACAAAGCGGCGGTAACGTTGTTTGTCTTTGATTTGGTTGGCGGGGACGGCGATAGTCAGGACGATCATTCGGATTTTGACTTGTTGAATGATATTGCCTGGTGTACGGATACGGATGGACGCGGAAATCAAAATTTTGGCGATGACAAAGTTGGCGTCGTGGCGACTTCATTTCTGGAAACGCCGGGGAATTCGACCGACGGCATCGACAATGACGGCGACGGAGAAGAAAATTCGCCGATAGTCACAGAAACCATGATTGCCGATGAAGATCCGACAAATTTAATCGACGATAACGGAAATGGATTGATCGACGAAAATAAAACGCACATCGCTTTTGCCGATCAAATGGGCGTCGGGTTTCGCGACCACATCGACAATGACGGCGACGGCGAGCCGCTGAGCCCGGTAGTCACGGACTCAATGACTGACGGCGAAATTAATGGCAATGGAAAAGACGACAACAATAACGGTCTTTACGATGAAGACGCAACAGACGTTGGCAAAGCTTACCGCGATTGGATCGACAATAACGGCGATGGCGAAGATAACAGCCCGGTGGTAACGCAGGAGATGATTGACGCGGCTGCCAGCCAAAATGGCCGTTATGTAACGGCAAATGGCATTACGCTGTACGATTTGGGTGCGGAAGATTTGGGTAAAAAATACGCCGACGGCATCGACAATGACGGCGATGGCGCGGTCGACGAGATGATTGACGAGGGCATTGACGAAATGATTGACGAGCGCCGGGATAATTTCATCGACGACGACGGAGATTGGGACCCGGTGAACGATGATGTTGGTCTTGACGGAAATCCGCTGACCTATGACACGGGTCAGGGAGACGGCGTTCCCACCAGCGGCGCCGGAACGGGATTCCCGGGCGAGCCCAATATCGACGTGACGGATGTTTCTGAGTCCGACCAGTTGGGTTTGACGAATGTCCAATACCAACCTGCGGGGAATTTTCACACTGAACAGGATGAAGGAACCTGGAGCCGCTGGATGATTCCGGGAAAATTCTGGGACACGAGCATTAATACTGTCAATGGCGACTGGGATTTATTTGTTTCTTCCGGCCTTTTTCCACTGAAAGCAGGCGGACGCGTGCGGATTTCCATGGCGGTAAACCTGGGCGAAGACAAGAAGGATGCTTTGCGCAATAAAGAGGTATCCCAAAAAACTTACGATTTGGATTATCAATTTGCCAAAGCACCGATTTTGCCGGTGCTGAAAGCGATTCCCGGCGACGGAAAAGTCACGCTTTACTGGAATAATAAGGCGGAGAAATCTTTTGACAAATTTATGCAGGATATTGGCGCCGAACCTTTTGATTTTGAAGGTTACCGCATTTACAGAGCCACGGATCCGGCGTTTGAAGACGCTTATGTCATCACTGACGCTGACGGAAATTTGACTTTTTACAAGCCAGTGGCGCAATTTGATTTGAAAGATGGCATTACCGGTTTAGATTCTCTTGGCATTAACGGCGCTCATTTTAATTTGGGCAGTGACACCGGACTACGGCACTCCTGGGTGGATGAAGATGTAATTAATGGGCAGACTTACTATTACGCACTTACTGCTTACGACCGAGGCGCGGCCTGGGCCGACATTCCCCCGAGTGAA
This sequence comes from Calditrichota bacterium, assembly GCA_013152715.1. Lineage (NCBI taxonomy): Bacteria > Pseudomonadati > Calditrichota > Calditrichota bacterium. Next base: position 94,933 of record JAADFU010000190.1, on the reverse strand, counting down.
ACGCCAATTCCCATTACCGTGGAAGTGACCGGGGAAGTGAAAATGGGAACCAATGTGCAGCGCGTAATTCCCGACGCGCCTTCAGCCGGATATGTGGCGCCGACGTTGGTGAATATCGACAAACCAGTAATTGGCAATACAACCGGGAAAATCATGTACGACATTGTCGATCCGCAAATCATTCCGGATAATCATAATTATCGCATTACCTTCCGGGATACTCTGGTCCCGCGACAAAAGCAGTCCGAACCGGACACGCTGAAAACACTGGATTTTTCGCTGTTTGACGTGACGTTTGAGTCCGAAGGGAGAATTGACACGTTGATTCTGAATAGCCCTAAACTCAAGGCTTATGAAGAAATTCCCATGACAGATGGATTCCGTTTGATTTTGGACAATGAAGATGTGATTGAATTAAATCAGACTCTTTCTCGCTGGAATGACGACGAAATCATGCCGCTGTCGCTCAAGCCATTTCAAGCGGGATTTCTGGTTGGATTTCCCAATCCCAAGGACTACAAAATCGTGTTTGGCGATGTTGGCATGGATACTTCTGTTTATTTGAAAGTGCGCCGCATTGATTTAAATCCCAAACCGGTGAACTTCACGGTGTTCAATATGACGGATTCGGCGAAAGTGAAATTTGCATTCTGGGAGACGGAAGGCGATGACGGGATTTTTACGGCAAGTTATCTCGAATCGGATGTGATCGTATTTATGGAAGAAAATTCCGAAGGCGTATTGTCGCCGAGCTGGCGTTTCAAAGTTGTATTTGATACGCTGCACAGAAATCCTGCTAAAGGCGATACCGCCTATTTGTACCTAAAAAAGCCCTTTCTCAGCAATGTGGTTTTTGAATTTGCCACTCAGTCGCCCTACATTGACAGAGAATTAGCAAAATCTCAATTGGATCGCATCAAAGTCGTGCCCAATCCTTATGTGGCAACGGCAATCTGGGAAGGTAGAAATTTTTTCACCACCGGCCGCGGGCCGAGATCGATCCATTTCAATCATTTGCCGCGGCAGTGCACAATTCGAATTTTTACGGTGTCCGGAGAATTGGTCGATACCATTGAGCACAACAGCGCCATTGATGACGGTTCTGCGGAATGGGACGTTCTCACGCGAGATAATTTGACGATTTCCTTCGGCGTTTACATTTATCATGTGGACGCGCCGGGAATTGGAGAAAGAATTGGGAAATTTGCTATCATAAAATAATTACGGGAGATGGAGACGTGAAAACGAGTCGAAAATATACATTTCTAATAATTTTGCTATTGCTGACGACGACGCAGGCGATCCTTCGCGCACAAGAAGTAACCAAAATTGGCACTTCGGCGGCAAAGGTGCTCAGTATCCCCGTTGGCTCTCGCGCCCTTGGAATGGGAGCTGCGTTTGTCTCTGTCGCTGACGACGCCACTGCCATGTACTGGAACGCTGCCGGAATCGCGCGTCTCGACCGAAGCGAGTTTGTATTTATGCATTCCAATTGGCTGGCGGATTTGCGTTTTGATTATGTAGGTTTGACTTTACCTTTGGCGCAAATAGGCACGATCGGCGTCAGCTTTTCTGCGCTGACAATGGATGAGATGGACATCACTACGGAGTCCGAGCCCGAAGGCACGGGAGAGACATTTTCTGCCGGTTCATTCATTGCCGGAATTTCCTTTGCGCGAAATTTGACGGATAATTTTACTATCGGCGGCACCGTGAAATATGTGACAGAAAGAATTTGGAATTCCTCTGCCGGCGCCATCGCTGTGGACATTGGCACGCTGTTCGATACGCCGTTTCGCGGTATTCGTTTGGGCGCCAGTATCAGCAATTTCGGACAAAAAATGCAAATCATGGGCGACGACTTGCTTGTACAAAAGGATATCGATGCCTCGATTGCCGGAAATAATGAAAGTGTTAACGCATACCTGGCGACTGACAAATTTGACCTGCCACTGATTATGCGACTGGGTATTTCTACCGAATTAGTAGATACTGATTTTCAAAAATTTACCATTGCCATTGATGGTTTGCATCCGAATGATAATACGGAATCTGTGAATATTGGCGGCGAATACTCCACATTGCGGAAATTGGTTTCTTTTCGCGGCGGAATAAAATCGTTGGGCTTGAAAAATCGGGAAGATCGTTATGTCGTCGGTATGGGTTTGAATTACTTTTTAGGCGGGGGAAGACGAATCCGCATTGACTACACGTATGAACAATTCGTTCATTTGAGAAATATTCATCAGTTCACGTTAGCGGTGAGATTTTAAATATGGCTTTTCAGTTGAGTTGCAATTGTGACAAATGGATAATTTTAATACAAAAGTTACGCAAGGGCTGGATAGCGCCAACAAATGGAGAGGTCAGAACATGGCAGAAGAATTGAATCAAAATATTAAATTAAGAAAGGAGGTGGGCAAAGGTTATTTTTACATTGTTTTTAACATAGTAAATATTTATGAAAGGAGGTGGTAAGATTTTTTGAGGGGTAGCTTTTGCAAAAAACAAAATCAAACGAGTGAACCAAAATTAAGGAGAGACCACATGAGTAAAAGAAATTTTTTACCAGTATTGATGGTGATCCTGGTTGCTTTTGGAGCTGTGACGGCGTTCGGTCAGACGATAACGCTAACAATTCCGGACACGATGGCTCAATCGGGCGCCAGCATTTCCATTCCCATCATGGTGAGCGATGTCACAGGCCTGAATGTGTTAGCCTATGATATGTCGGTCACTTTTGATCAGAATGTGCTCGATGCAACCGGATTTAGCCGCACTGGGACAATTTTGGAGTCCTGGAGCGATCCTACGGTGAATGACCTGGACGGACAATACAATCTGGTCGGCGCAGGCACCGCCGCCATGTCCGGCAGCGGCGTTTTCATCTACATTAATTTTGACGTTGTCGGAAATCCCGGCGATACCACGACGATACATTTCAACAAGATGGTGTTCAACGAAGGCGATCCGGCTGCGACCACAACTGACGGAAAGTTTACTATTGAGGCTGCTGCCAGCATGGTCACTTTTCAGGTAAACATGAGTATTAAACAGCGGGAAATGACTTTTGATCCCGGCGCGGGCGATATTGTTGCCGTTCGCGGAAGTTTTAACGGCTGGAGTGGCAATGATCAGGAATGTACTGATGCCGATGGCGACACCGTTTACACCGGTACTTTTGACGTTGGCACAGATCCGACGATTTACTACAAATACGTCCTTCACAAAGCCGATGGATCGGACGTGTGGGAATCTGATCCGAATCGAGAATTTGCAAATACCGGAAGTCAAACTCTTCCCGTGACTTATTTTGACAGAGATAGTGTCTATACGCCACCGGCGGATGTTTTTGTGACTTTTCAGGTAAATATGAGCATCAAGCTGCGCGAAGAAGTTTTTAAACCAAACGATGGCGATCTCGTTGTTGTGCGCGGCAGTTTTAACGGTTGGTCTGGCAATAACGAAGAATGTACTGATGCGGATGGCGATAGCATTTACACCGGCGCTTTCAATATCGGCACTGATCCCACAATTTTTTACAAATACGTCATTCACAAAGCCGATGGCACAGATATGTGGGAAGATCACGTTATTGATAATAGCGGCGGCAATCGTTATTTTGACAATCCAATGGCTGACGCTACTTTGCCGGTGGTCTTTTGGGACGACGATGACGAATTCAGCGGCGTGACCAAAACGGGCGCCATTTTGTTCAACGTGGACATGCAGGTATGGGAAGATGCTGGTTTCTTCGATCGTAACCTGGATTCACTGGAAATTCGCGGCGGATTTAATGGCTGGGCTTCCGGCGATTATCTGGAACGAGTGCCGGGAATGATGATTTACGAAAAACTTATGTCGGTAGAAGGTATTGTCGGCTCGGAAATGAATTACAAATATTATCTGAATTATAACGACAAAACTCTATGGAGCAATGGCGACTGGGGATATGAAGTTCCTTATACCCGCGGCGGCGGCAATAGATCTATTGTCTTTGAAGGCACCGATGATCAGATGGCTCCGTTGCAGTATATGAACGATATTCCTCATGGCGGCGTAATCCCCGAGGGAAAAACTGTTACCGTGACATTTACAATTGATATGAACCCGGCGATGAGTCTGCCTACTCCGTTCAATCCGGCGACTGATACTGTGACTTTGATTCCGCAGGATCCGCATTGGGCAATCGGGCAGGGAATTACCCCTTACGATGAAACGCTTGTCACTTTTACTGATGACAACAGCGATGGCATTTATACCGGGACATTGGAGATTCACGGCCCGACTATTTATGGCATGGAATATGCGTTTCGTTACGGCGCAGACGATATCACTGAGGGCGGCGGTTTCGATTTCGGACGTTATCGCACGCGCTACATTAACCCCAATAGCGACGGTACTTATCCGGATACCTGGACATTCCCCGTGGATACATTTCAGTTAGATCCGCCACTGCCAGTGGAAGAAGCGCCGCTGAGAGTGGCTGTGGATGAACTTATTCAAGGACGCGTGACTCCGGATAATTTCACTTTGCAACAAAATTATCCGAATCCGTTCAACCCGACAACGATGATCACCTACTCAATTCCCAAATTGAGCCACGTGAGCGTCAAAATTTACAACATGCTGGGGCAGGAAATTGCCACTTTGGTGAACATGTACAAAGCGCCGGGAACGTACAAAGTTTCCTGGGACGGCAAAGATTACACTGGCAAAGTTGTGGCCGGAGGCGTCTATTTCTACCACATTGAGGCAGGCGATTTCAATCAAACAATGAAAATGCTGTTCCTCAAATAAGGAAAAATTTTCTCAAGTAACTTGAAAAAGGGAGAAAATGGTGCTTATTTTCTCCCTTTTTCGATAATTCGGGATGGGAAGCGATGAAAGAGTCCATTCTGACGAGAAGCGAAATATTATTCATCCATAGAAAAGTGTCCGGTAGCGAAATCTCAGTTGATTTCAAGAATTATTACTCCAGAAATATGAAATAAATTGAAACAACTTTGGCATTTTTCCGTTATTTAATAGAGAAAATTCAATGAACTAAATTTCTCAGTAATTTAATGAGGAAAGGATTACGAGATGCCAATATCAAAAGACAGTCAGACATCGGAACCCAAACGTCTTTTTCGCTCAAAGGTTGATCGTATCTTTGCCGGAGTATGCGGAGGATTCGCTGAATATTTTAATATCGATCCGGTTATTATTCGCATTCTATTTTTGGTATTAATTTTCGTGAACGGATGGGGTTTTCTGATATATATTGTCAGTCTCATTGTGATGCGTGAGAACCCGTCTCAATCAGCGGCTGACCGCAAGCAACCACAGAATACGGCGCTTTATTGGGGAGTCGGATTGATAATTCTGGGAATAACGCTGTTAGCCCATCGGTGGGATTGGCAAATATTCCCCTTTATTCCGTTTAATTGGTACTGGTTTCGATTCTGGCCGTTTGACTGGGATGTGATTTGGCCGTTGATCATCATTTTGCTCGGTATTTTATATTTGGTTCATGTGCTGCACCAGGAAACTGACGAAAAAAGCAAACACGCGGGACCTGCGCGGCTTTATCGTTCTCATAGCGAAAAAATAATTGGCGGCGTCTGCGGCGGATTAGCCGATAGGCTAAATATCGATCCGGTGCTCATCAGAATTGGGTGGGTCGTTTTTACGTTAGCGACGAATTTAGTGATTGGCGCTATCGTCTACATCGTCTGGATGATTGCCATACCGGAAACGCCACCCCAGCCAAAGCCGACTGAAACGGCCGCTGCGCCTCCGAAAAAACCGCGAGCGCGACGCGTCAAAAAAATCCCCGAGCAAAAAGAATCGAAGGACACCACTGATTCTAAATCGAAACAAGAAGGAAAAGAATAGGAGAAAGCTATGGCACACAGAAAAAAATCTGCTCTTTTCCCGGGAGTTTTTTTAATACTATTAGGCATCATTCTTTTATTGTACAAATTAATGCCAAACTTTTTTGGTTGGCGCGAGCTTTATCCGCTGATTCTTTTAGTATTGGGTATTTGGCTCGTGATTGAAGCGATGTTGCCGGACAAAAAGGATCGAGGTGCCATTTTTCCCGGCACAATTTTGCTCCTGCTCGGATTGTTTTTCTCCTTGCGCAATTATGATCTCATTCCGTTTTATTATGTCCGCGAGGTCTGGCCTATTTTTCTGATCATTTTGGGATTTGCCTTTTTGGCGTTATTCCTGGTAAATCCTCGCGATCAGGGATCGCTGATTCCTGCTTCCCTATTTCTATTTTTTGGCGTAATTCTCCTATTGAGAAAATTATCGATAATTGACTGGGAAATTGGAAATTTTTTCGCTGATTATTGGCCTGTGATACTTATTTTTGTTGGGCTGGGTATTATTGCCAATAGTTTGCGCCGGCCTGGAATTGACGAAAATTGAAATGCGTCGTCTCTGTCATTTCGACAGCGCTGCCCGGTTTGATCATAAATCGGGCAGGTCATTACTGTTTTTAACTTGAACGCATGAGATGCGATCTGTGGCAACAATTGATTCCTCAAAATTACAAACCTTCGCTTGCAAGCGCTCACTAACTTCAAAATTTTTAGCGAATTATTTCTTGACAATCTTATGAAAATTAATTATATTGATTGACAAATACTGCGCTAATCAATTTTGTTCATGGATTTTTGCTAGAGATTTCAATAGTAATGCGAGGAGAATTTCCGGATGTATTTCACGATTATAAATTCAGTCGTCGGTTTCTTTTTTTTGTTGTTGATTTTCGTCGGAATATTTCTCAAATACCACTCCTTTCTGCCAATAAACATCATTGGAATTCTCATAATTGGGGCAACTCTCTATTTGGACAGGACAAACCATCTCCTGCCGGAAAATATTATTCTGATCATGCTGGCATTGGTCATAATTTTCATCACTGATATTATTTTTATTTTTCGGGATTTCCGCGAAGAAGTGAGCGCTGCGGATGCCCAACGCCTTAAACGATATCTGACCACGGAAAGCAATAACGATTATTTTAAGATGATACGGGACGCTAATCTGATCAAGTCAGATATTGATTTGCACAAGAAAGCGCCGCTTTCTGACAGAGTGCAGGCATTGGAGCTACTCAAGCAAGGCAACGAATTTTTTGAAAAAGGACAATTTCAGGAAGCGCTGGAAAAATACGATCTTTCATGCAATTTGGTGGAATCCGGTATTGGCTATTTAAATCAAAGCGGAGTTTTGCTTAAATCCGCTCAATACGAAGATTCGCTGATCATTGCCCGCAAGGCCGAAGATTTTCGATCTAATTTTTATGAAGCTAAAATAAATCAAGCTGTCGCGTTGGAAAAATTGAATCGTCTGCCAGATGCCTTGAAAAAATACGAAGAAGCCGCTAAATTGAATCCTGATGAATATGAGGTGTGGTTTTGCGAGGCCAATGTGCTTTTCAGGATGGAAAAATATCGCGAAGCAGTAGCGTATTATGATAAGTCGCTTTCTTTGCACGGAAGAAATTTCGACGCCTGGTATTACAAAGGAATTGCACTCCAGAAGTTGAACAAGTTAGTCGAAGCACTTCGCTGTTTCGAGCAAGCGGTCAAACTGAGATCGCACCATGCAAAGATATTTTTTCGCATGGGAAACATTCTGACTGCGCTTGATCGCGATTCCGAGGCTATCGCTGCCTATGAAAAATCGATCCGATTGAATTCGGACTCAGAATTTACCTGGAACAACCTGGGCATAACTTTAAACAAAATCGGCCGTATTCGAGATGCCGTTAAATGCTACGAGCGGGCAATAAAGCTCAATGATAATTATGCCGAAGCCTGGTTTAACAGAGCCCTTGCGCTGGATACGTTGGATAAAATTCGCAAGGCGTACGAAAGCTATCTTCGTTTTATTCAAGTTGCCTCCGAAAAAATGACACCACGAGTGGAAATGGCAAAAAAACGAGTCAATGAAATAAAGACAAAGCTTAAACGCAAAAAAGGATTTTCATTTTCTGCTTTAAAAAAGAAGTCTGGTCCAAAAAGCAAAAGAAAAAAAGACGCCCTGAAATAATCTTTTTCGCTCCGATGCCGCCATCTCTCATTAGAAACAGGCTTTTGAAAAACTGGTTCAATTTTGAACAAAATTTTTTCTCCTGAACGCTCTCATGCTGTCTTCCCTTTCGGATGATTCCCGCACAGAGTTTTGCTTCATTAAGATACACTTATGTTAATATTTTAAGCAATTTTGTTTCTTCATCGGAAGTTATTTTCATTGTGAAACAATATTGAAGTTTCGCTGTTATTGTTTGTAAAACAAAAATATAATTAAAAACCATCTAACATTTTGTGAATACTAAAATTATAATATCATTGAAAATGGGGCGCACTGACTTTGTCAGATGGCATGATTTTTGTTATTTGTATTAAAAACAATAAACAAGCGTGCTAAATCGAGGCGGAAAGGGATGGAAGAGCTTGTCTATTTTTCGAAATTTCAATTGCTGATTCGCGCCGGTTATGACAGGGATTTGAATGTGATCAGATACGAGACGCATCGGAAGCCCTTGCCCGAGGAGAAAAAATCGGTTGAAGTATTTCTTATTTCGAAATTCGCTCTGGACACAGATTATTTTCAGGAATCATCTAGCAGCTTAATTTTCAACGGCGTTGACGGAGCTCTCGAGAAAAATTTAGCGCAAATGCAGTTTGAAAGTTATGCGAAAAAATTAGATTCTCACTATTGGGAATTGGAACTCAAAGTGAGTGAACTCGTTCACGGCTCGCTGAGGAAATTTTATTTCGAGCATCTGGGAGATTCAATTCTGGAATTTAGAAAAAAGGTCAATAAAAGAAATCCTGACAAGGAGATTGTCGTTGAAAAGTTAAAGCACAATATTTTAGAGCTGATCGAAGCTTACAATCGGTACAGCGAGACGAAGGTGACTGTGGACAAAGCAGTGCCGAGAGACCTGCGGGACTATTTCAACTAATGTTACAAACTTGAATTACAACTTTGAACAAAACAGCGCGGTGGGGGGCCGAATAGGAGGTATACAATGAAAAGAATGACTTTCATCCCGGGAATTTTCATCATTATGAGCTTCCTGGTTTCAACAGCATCAGCTCAATTATTGTCTTCGAGTCGGCTGGGATTGGGATTTGGCATGGGAGGCCAGCGAATTTATTGCGACAAACCAAAAACCGGCGTTGGCGGCGGCCTTGAAGGGTACGCCAAGTACGCCATCAGCCCGCGTTTTTTTGCCATCGGTTCTTTTGGATATGGCGAGTTAAGTGACGGGACGTTGATCTTTGACAAATGTACTTTTTCCACGGATGTGCTCAATCTGGATTTAAAAGCGGCGGTAAATCTGGCTAGCGGCGGTAATCTTATCCCTTATGCCTACGCCGGTCTCGGGGCGATCTGGTTCCGGCATGATCCCGGAAAAACTCCCGGATTCCCGGGTCACTATTTCGGCGGTTATTTCGATGCCGCCTGGATGTTTGGCGGAGGATTTGAGTATCGACTCAGTCCGCGGATGGCATTAAATACGTCCGTCGATTATCGCTTTACTTCGGGGGATGATTTGGACGGCGGCTATAATGGCCAATGGAGCAAGTCCAACGACGGCTATTTGAATTTTAGAACAGGGTTGACGTTTTATCGCGAGGGAAGCTTTTTTAATAGAGGGAAAAATATCGACGTGGCAAATAAAACGCCCATTGAGGAATTGGCAAGTTCGCAAACCGGCAATATGGACGCGGGCCAAGGCAACACAGACGATCTGAATAAATTGTTAGAAGGGATCGATCAATACGAAGAAAAATCGGCGGCCGATAATTCGATGAGCGAATACGTGCAGCTCAAATCAAAAGTAGATGAGCTGAATCAGTCAATTTCACAGAAAGAGTTGGAAATTGAGGAATTGCAAAGCCAGTTGCAATATCGAAAAGATCGCATCGCACAAATGGAAGGAAATATGAGCACGAGAAGCGCTGCGATGTCGGCGTCGCTGAATGCAGATGTTTCTGATTTCAGCGCCACTTACGAACAGGCGATGAAAAATTTTTACGCCCGAGAATTTGATGCGGCAATCAATTTGTTTAATTCTTTGTTACAGACTTATCCGACGCACAAATTGGCAAGTAATTGCCAATATTGGATAGGCGAATGCTATTTCGGAAAAAAAGAATTTGACAGCGCGGTAGATGCGTTTGAAAAAGTGCTCGCTTATCAACAGTCGCCCAAAAAAGATGACGCTTTGCTCATGTTGGGACGGAGCTACTTGAAAATGGGCGATAAGCAATTGGCCTCGCAAATGTTTGACAAATTGATGAATGAATTTCCTGACAGTGAATATTTTGAAAAAGCGCAAAAATACGCGCATCGTTTGTAGCGAAATTACGTCCTCCATTTGATATAGATTAGACGCAAAAGTGAGCTGAACAAGCGAAAAGGCGAAATCGGTTTTCTATTTGGCAACTCGAAATTTCATGCGTGGCTTCTATTTGACAGGTGAAGACAGCAGGGAAGTGCAGCAAATGGATGCCACGGTTTCGCCGACCAGATTGTTCGGCTCGCTTTTTTTTAGAAATTATGAACGCCACCTGCCTATCCGCATGACTCCCCCAGAAATTGAGAAAATCGAATGACCGCAGCGCGTGATTCCGTCGAAAAGGGGAAATTCTTACCCAAAAAAGTTGCGCACATTTTTCAAGAAGCTTTCAATTTGCCAAAATCATCACTGAATTATTTTCTTTTGTCAGGTTGTTTTTGCGCCTCACCGGTCATGGGCACGAAAATTACCGGCAGCACAGATTTCCGATGAACTGTTCCATCCATGTCTTTTGTGATCAAAAATAAATTTTGCGACAAATCGCCTACCGGAATGATCATGCTGCCGCCACGTTTGAGCTGCTGGATGAGCGGCTGCGGAATTTGATCCGGCGCCGCAGTGACGATGATGGCGTCAAATGGCGCGTGCTCGGGCCAGCCGCGGTAGCCGTCGCCAATTTTGACGCGCACGTTTTTGTAGCCCAGACTTTCCAATCGCGCTCGCGCTTGCTCGCCCAATTTGGGAATTATTTCAATCGTGTAAACTTCTTTGGCTATTTCCGCCAGCACCGCTGCCTGGTAGCCTGATCCGGTGCCGATTTCCAGCACTTTTTCTTTTCCTTTCAATTTCAATTTTTCAGTCATGAACGCGACGATATACGGCTGGGAAATGGTTTGGTCTTCGCCAATAGGCAAGGGTCTGTCCCAGTAAGCCATTTCTTTTAAATTTTCCGGAACAAAAAGATGGCGCGGCACTTTTTTCATGGCATTCAACACGAGAGTGTCTTTCACGCCGCGCGCCTGAATTTGCGTCTTTACCATCCGCAGCCGGCGACGTGTGTAAATGTCCGCTGATTCTTGCTGTTGTTTTCCCTGACAATTTGGCGCTGAAGGGAAAATCAGCAAAATAAGCAGCCAGATTTTGGGTACATTTTTCATGGCGATGCCTCCTGACTTAAAACAGAGAGATGCGCTGCAACGCTGGCAGCCAATTTTTTCAGATGATATCCGCCTTCCAGCAAAGAAATGAGTCGCCCCTCACAATAATACTGCGCAAGCTCAAAAACGATGTCGCTGAGCGCCGTGAACCCTGTTTCCGTCAAATTCATTCCTGCGAGCGGATCGTCCTTGTGGGCGTCGAATCCAGCGGATATGAGCACAAATTGCGGCTTAAATTTTTCTGCGGCGGGAATGAGTTGCCGGACAAATGCCTGCGCGTAATCCTGATCCCCGGAGCCGGCGCGCATTGGTGCGTTCAGGGTGAAGCCGAGGCCTTTTCCTGAGCCTCTTTCATTGGCCGCGCCGCTGCCAGGATAGTGAGGCCACTGATGGATGCTGAAATAAAAAACCGACGGATCGGCGTAAAAAGTGTTCTGGGTTCCGTTGCCGTGGTGCACGTCCCAATCGACAATCAAAATACGCTCAATTTCTTGTTTCTTCTGAAGATAGCGCGCCAGAATTGCGATATTGTTGAACAGGCAAAATCCCATGGCGTGACCGTATTCGGCGTGATGTCCGGGAGGTCTCACCGCGCAAAATGCGTTGTCAATTTCGCCGGAAATAATTTTGTCGGCAGCGGTCATTCCGGCGCCGGCTGCGAGCAGAGCAATTTCGTAGGAACGGGGACAAATGCCGGTGTCCGCGTCCAGATGAGTCACCCCGTCGGCGGCGCAGGCCTGTCGGACAGATTGAATGTAATCCACTGAATGAATGGTCTCGATCCATTGCAAATCTGCCGGCTGCGGCGTGATTTGAGATAATTTTTCCCACAAAGTCCGTTGTCGCAGATGAGACAAAATCGCTTCCAATCGCTGCGGAGATTCAGGATGCAGAGCGCCGGCAGAATGAAGCAAAAAATCAGGATGAAAAACAAATCCTGTCCTTCGCATGTTTTACCCCTTTTTTTCGTCAACGAGTTTCTTTTTGAAGCGATTGACCGCAAGATGGCTCTGGCGCACCGGCTCGGGAACGCGATATTTTGGGCAACATTTTAGAACCCAGGTAATCGCTTCGGGGATGGTAATTTTTTGCCCGGGTGAAACAAATACCGGTTTCGTTCCTTTGCGCGTGCGAACCACCGCACCGATTCTTTCGCCGTGGTAAAAGAGCGGCGAAAAACTGCCTTTGTCCGGCGCCGGATCATCGAAATTCCCGATAAGGCGACTTTTGGCGCAGCCGATGGATGGAATGTCTAAAAGAACCCCCAGATGCGCCGCGATGCCCATCTTTTTTCTGTGAGCTATTCCCTGTCCGTCGAAAATGATCAGGTCTGGCGTGCATTGCAATTCTTCAAAAGCCTTCAGCAAAACAGGCGCTTCGCGAAAAGTGAGATAGCCGGGAATATACGGAAATGTCACATCGACGACAGCGAAGGTCTGTTCCACAATGTTCAATTCCGGAAATTTCATCACGGTCACGGCGCCAACGGAACGCCTCATTTGGTCAAAATACGCGACGTCGGCGCCGGCAATGTATTTTACTCTCCCGATCAATGGCTCAAAAAAGAGTTTTTTGGCTAATTCCTCTTGAATATCAGCCGCTTTTTTCAGAGTGACCTGCCAAGAATGAGTATGTGCAATTTTCATTTTGGTTTAATTCCGGACAAAGTTCATTCACCGATTTGGATGTTTTGCTCCTTTTGCAGCCGTTTCAGCACCTCGCGGTGCGCAGAAAATGCCACATTCTCCGGTAAATTATCCAGCGGAAAAAAATTTGCCTCAATCGCGTCGTCGCCGGGACGCAGGTCGCCGCCGATAATTTTCCCGTGGTAAACAATAAGCACAATTTGAATTTGCATTTCGTACGAGCCCGGCAGCGCGGCAAATATTCCGCTGATACGAATATCCAGATTCGTCTCTTCCTTTGTCTCGCGAATGGCGCATTCCTCCGGGCTTTCCCAGTATTCCATGAATCCGGCTGGCAAAGTCCAGTCCCCTGCTTGGGGCGGAAATTTTCTTTTCACCAGTAAAATTTCATCATTTTGAAATAAAATCACGGCCACTGCGGGAACCGGATTCATGTAAAAAACAAAACCACAGTTTTGGCAAATCAATCGTTTCGTGTTTTCATCGTGAACAAATTTTTCGCGCAGATCGCCGCTGCACACGGGACAAAAGCGGAAATTCCTCGGATTACTCGAATTCATTTAATGCGTCTCCTTCAGGAATTGCTCCAGCGCTTTTTCGATTGCATTCACGACTCGAGTGCGGTAATTTTTCGATCTGATCATTGTCTCTTCCACCGGATGGGTGATAAATCCTGGTTCCGCCAGCACGGCAATTGTCTGCGGCGTGCGGCAGACGAACAAATTTGCATAGTAGAGTCCGAAATTCGGCGCTCGAGTGTAGTCCAACATTTTGTTTTGAATCAAGTAAGCCAGCCGATAGCTGTGCGGCTGATTGTAATAAGTCGCTACGCCGCGGATGGGAAACGGATTCACGCCGTCGGGAATGCCGTTAAAGTGTATGCTGATGAAAATATCGGCGTTGATGAATTTAGCAAATTGCACGCGCGATTGCAGGGAGATGCCGTCAGCTTTTCCGCGGGTCAGAAAAACGCGGGCGCCCTTTTTTTCTAATTTTTCTTTGAGCGCCTTGCAGTATTCAAAATTAATGTCTTTTTCAGCGACGCCGAACGGACTGATTGCCCCCAAATCCGGACTGTGGCCGGGATCCAGACAAATCACCACGTCGCGCAGCGGAGAACGAAACCAGCCGCCGCTGCGAGGTTTCTTCTTGATGTCCAGATAAAATTTGCCATTGCGATAATAAGGATCGTAACCCCAATGGCGTTTCTGATTGATATTCACGACCAGTTTCAGATTTTCTTCGGAATCATTTTCCCAGTGAATATTTCTGATGAGCGGATCGTTCACGTCCATGCGAATGGAATCCGGCGATAGGCTCGCATTGAAAAAATGTACCACGAGTCGCGTGGGTTTTAGATATTCCGACACGCTGAACGGAACCCGTTGTTCGAGATTAATTTCCAGACTCGCCCAGCCATCGCGTTCTGCAGTTCGCATATCTGACACAATGCCTTCGGGAATTGTGGAACCCGGCGGCAGAGAATCGATGGCGCTGCTTTTGATCCAGAGCGTTTTTTCATCGGTGTACAGAATTTTTATGCGTTTTCCTCGGCGCATAGTGGCGCGCGCCCTGACGCCGCGAAAAAGAAAAAGCTGCGTCCCGATGCGCGTGCCGCTGAGCCGATGAATGACGTTCTCTTTGAATTCCACAATCTGCGGAATGGCGGACACGTTAATTGACAATTCCCCCGGCGCGGTGGTTCGAATTATTTTTCCCGAGCTGTCCTGCAGCGTGAAAGTGATCGGCAAATTTTCGCCCCAATCCCACGGCTGAATGATGCAGGAGCCAGTGTAGATTCCGCGCACTTCTGCCATCTGATAATTTGTCCCCTGCCCAAAAATCGATTCCCCCCAGTAGTAGCGCCGTCGGGGCTCGAGTTCTGTCATGGGAAGATTTTCCACGATGCCCTTGATGGAAAATTGCGCCTTGCAGTCGGGCGTACCTTTCACTGCCACTTTGATGATGTCGCCGGACCGCAGCGTCCAGTTTTCGCGCGGGAACACGTAGCTGGTGTCGATGGTCAGTACGTCTTCGGGAGAGGTTTTCAAATAGTAGGGAACGTAAACCTCTGTCACGACCCTGGCAGTGTCCGCGTCCAGAATTGCCATGCAGTGAATGGAAGAAAATCCAACAGCAACCGGAATGACAACCAGGAATGCGCCATTGTGGTACACTTCCGCCGGTATGCCATTGATAAAAACTTCCGCCTGCGGCGGGCTGACGTTCCCGTAAACGAATATTGTGTCCGAAGCAATGATCGTGCTGTTCGGTTTGGGATGGACGATGTTCAGTTTCAGTTGACAAAAAACGTCTTGCGCGGAAAAAAATAAAATTGCAATTGAAAATGTTGTGAAAAGTTTTCTCATCATCAACTCGCCGCTAAATTTGTCCGTCGATTTTTTTCGGGATTATTTTTTGAAATGAATTCTGTCTAAATTATACGATATTAATCAGTTAATGTCAAGAAATTAATTGAAAATGTGGGAATGGGAATGAGAAAATGAAGGGGAAATATTTTGAGGAAAAATGATTTTTCTCAGACGATTTTTGGAAGAGAAAAAAATGTTGATTTTTTTGTCGTTGATCGCAAATTTAATGTCGCACGGAAAACGCCGAACGTTTGACTGGTTTTAACTGATCGCCAGGGTTCAATTGAGAAAAATGCGCGACAATCCGTTTGATCGGCGTTCAATTTTTATGCTCACAAAACTACAACGTCCGCCTGCTTTTCCTCTGTCGCCGCGGTACGTCTGTCCCAGCGCGTTTGATTTGCTCGTCGGTCGGCAGGGCATTTTTACCCGCCAGAGTCTGTCTCAACAGCATCAGTTGCTCTCTGGTGCGTTCAGTCCAGGTGTTTTGGATGCTGTGCTGCATGGCGATATTCAGATTTGCCTGGTAATATTTGAACGCCTCCAATTGCAGCGGAATGACTAATTGGTTTTCGATAGTGGTCCAATATGCCTGTTTCTGCTTTGCGGTCAATCCGCCCGGTTCCGGCGAGTTGAGAATGTCCTGGCAAAATTCCTCGTACGCCAATCCGATCTGGTAGAACGACGCCGTGGTCCATTCCGCCATGTCGTAGCGCGTGACGTTCACGTATTTTTTTAGCATTGCCGAGAATGCCGCCTGTTTTTGTTTCAGATGAAATTGAAAAGGCGGAACGAGTTTCAGTCCGCGAAAATATTCGTGATCCATTTCCGCCAGACGAAAAGCAGCCTCGGCCGCGAAATCATCGTTCACTTTCAGTCCTGCTGCGGAAAGCTGTCTGTGTTTGTCGAGCACTTTCAGGTAGTCCTGCCGCGCGCTGCCCGCAAGGCGCTGTTTTTCACTGGCGTACGCCATTTTGAACATCGCTTCTAACACGCGATTTTCATCCTGCGGAAATTGAAGCGAGTAATCCCGGAATATCTGGCGCATTGCTAACCAGTCGCCGGCATTTTCCAGCGCCAATCCGGCATTGAACAGGGCGGCGGCTCCTTTGTCGCTATTGCCCAAAATCCGGAACAAGCGCCGGTAATCGGTCGCCGCTAAATGGTATTGTTGCAATTTTTCTCTCAAACTGGCGGCGCGGTACAGGGCTTCCGTTGCCTGTCGATGGTCGGGAAAACGGCGGTAGAAAGATTCGAAATTCACCGCTGCTTTCAGATTTTTGCCGATCTTTTCGTATTGCACCGCAGCTTCGAACTGAGCGGCACGCGCAATTTCTTTGTCTGCGGAACGAATGGCGGTTAGCTCAAAACTTTGCGCCGCTTTTTCGACCCAGCCGCCGGATTTCAATTTTTCCCCGATTTTGTACTGCGCCGAAGCGATCATTTTGTCGCACATTTGCAGCAGTTGGGCGGAGTCCGGTTTTTCTTTTTTCAATCTTGTGAAAATCGCCGCCGCGGTTGCGTAATTTTTTCGCTTAAATTTAATTTGTGCTAACATATTCATTGCATTAAGTTTGTAGGGTGTGCCTATTTTTGTTTTCAGAATGGACATCAGCGCCGAACGAGTCCATTTTTCGCTTTCCTGCCACACTTCGTACTGATAATAAATCTCTGCCAATTTTAATTCAATTTCAACCGTGCGGTCAGAGGTAGGAACAGACTCCAAAAATTGCTCACAGGCAGTAATGAGCGGAAAGGGGAGACCTTTGGATTTTTCGGGCGTGTCGGCGGCTGTCATTTCGTCGAAACAGATTACGCGATTGTAGGCGGCGTCTTCGAATAATTCGCTATTCGGGAACTTGTCGATTAATTTTTGATATTCTTTTTCAGCTTCTGCAAACTGGCGCAAATTGAAAAAACACTCGGCAACGCAAAATTGAGCGTGATCGCAGCGTTTGTCTTTGGAAAAGACGGACAAAAATTGCTGGTAAACCGGCATGGCGAGTTCAAATTTCTCCAGCGCAAACAGACTATCGGCTGATTGCAAAATCGGAGAGGCAATCCGATAATCCATTTCCGCTAACGTAGAATCGTACGCCGTACGAAATTCACTGTAGGGATGCGCCATGCTCCACTGGCTAGCGTCGCCGCAAGCGCGCATAAATTCGTCCCGAGCAGCAATCGCTTTTTTTGATTGCTCCAGTCGATTGTAATTTTCAAAAATTAATTTGTAAACTTCAGGTAATTGCTCAAAAGTTGCAAAATTTTGTTTAACATAATTTAATGCCTCCAGCGCGTCCTTGTAAAAATCACGCTTGAAAAAAATCTTGCCCAATTTGTACAACAGATGCGGTTTGTAGTCGGTCGTTCCGTTTTTGTCAATGAAGTCGAGCAACAGTTGCGTTCCGCCAAATTCGCTGAAACTCAGCGCGATGTATTGTAAAACCTCATCGCGCAATTCTAATTGGGATTTGCCGAGAATCTCTGAGTCCATCGTTTCCAGCAGGCGGATGTCTTTGAGCAGATAATAAAATGTGCTGATGGCGTCGGGAATGCGGTTGGTGAGATAGTGGCACCAACCGATTTTGTACAGCGCCATGGCAAAAAACGGACTGTCCCAGGATTTTAGAATATGATTGTAAGAGATGAGCGCTTTTTTGTAATCCTGCTTGTCAAAATAACATTCCCCGAGGCGAAATGTCAATTCCGCGCGCACCGTGTCCGATTTGACCTGCGGGATTAATTTCAGAAATATTTCCTTTGCCTTGTCTTTTTGGCCGGTCTCGTAATAACAGATGGAATTTCGATAGAGTACTTTCTGTTTGAAGGGAACATTGGGGAACGATTCCAGAATCTGCTCGTTGATGCCAATGGCTCTGGCAAAGGACAGCGTCGGCGGTTCTGGTTCCGTTTTCACTTTCCTCGATTCAAAAAGCTGTTGGCGATGATCGTATTTGATCATTTCAAATTCGAAGCGCAGCCGTTCGCGGCGAACTTCTAACTCGGATAAATGAAATAACATTTCCGCCAGATAAGTGGAGTCGGATACCGATCGGATGGCATCTTCCGCGTAAAGGATGGCGACTTCCGTGACTTTGAGTTCTCTTTTGAGTTGCTTCACATAGGTGATGCCGATGGGCGACGCCGCTGATGGCGTGATTTTATCATTCGCCCCGTTAACCGAAGAAAAAATGAAAATTGAAAACAAAACGCCCCGTGAAAAATAGCAACGAAACGCGCGGTTTAGCCGATGAAATTCCTGTAAGCAGTGCATGGCTGACCTCACAAATTAACAGCGATGATTTCGACCCGAAAAAAAACGTAGGTTAAAGATAAGATTATATTTTTTAGAACTCAAGAGAAAAAAGCAATAATGATGAGAGGGTAATTATTTGTAAAATAAGGGCGAAAATATAAAATATATTATTAGTTCAATAAAATAAATAAGATAGACATAGAAATATTAGTTGGGCAAAGTGCTCATTGATTTCAAAATTGAAATGAAATCGGAAAAGCAATTTTTTGAAGGAGATCAGGCGGAAAAGCGTCTGCGATGTTTGACAGTTTCTTTTGACGTTGCAAGGCTTTTTGCGGTGAACTGGCAACGCAGAAATTGTCGGCGGAGACTCATGTTTAGCGGACGGGAGTTTGCTTTGATTGCCGCGTGCCGCTCGGAACAGTCCGAATCTTTTAATTTCACGGGTTCTATTTTTTCAGAGCGGCAAATTCGGTAAAATTTCTCGTTGGTTTTTTGTATTGACTTTGAGCGGATTTTTCATTATCTTTAGAATAAATAAAAACGGTCAGGGCGGAATTCGTTTCGCAAAAGTATTTTTGTGCATTTGCAGCGTTTTGCCCGTGTTTTTAAATTTCGGAGAAAATGATGAAGAAGGCGCTGAATTATCCTATCATTTTTACTCTTCTGCTTTTTCTGCTGGTCGGATGCAGTAGCACCGCGAAATTGAACGGAAAAAAATCGACTGAGAAATACCAGGAGCGGCCCGGGGTGATCAATGAAAATTTTGATCCGATGAAGCTGGATCGCGAAGAGATTCAAATTCAGAGGACGAAAAATACCGCGACTCGCTCGGACAACATTGACAAATTGCTGCAACAGTCCGATGGCGGCGAACAAGCGACGGCAGATGTCGTAGGTTTTCGCGTACAAATTTGTGCGGTATCCGATGAGCAAAAAGCGCGTGCGATTCAACAGGAAGCAATATTAAATTTTATCGACGAAAATATATACCTCAAATATGACGCGCCGTATTACAAAGTGCGCATCGGCGATTTCGTAACGCGCCGGGAAGCGGAACAACTCCAGAAATTGGCCGTAGCAAGGGGATTCAACGACGCCTGGGTTGTTCGCACAAAAATCAAAGTCAATCCGCAAAAAGGCGAGCCTCCTCAACAGCCCAATCAGCAGCCACCGAATTAAGTTTATTCAGAAAAATTCTCAAAAAATCTTTCTGCCAAAATATTTGCGACATGGATAGCGAGTCGGATTTTGTTCTCCCAAAGTCGAGCGGATTTAAATTTGATTTCACTCGTGATGATTTGTTTTGTCTGATATCAGGTTGGATTTTGGCTGGTTTTGCTTAAAAATAATGATAATAAACAAAATCAACGTAAAAAGAGGCAAAATTTACAATTTTTCGTTTGGAAATCGGGCAAAAATTTATTAAATTAATAGGTTTAAAAATTTTAGGAGATCTCTCATGTCGGGACATTCCAAATGGAGCACTATAAAGCGCAAAAAAGCGAAAACCGATGCGCAGCGAGGGAGAATATTCACTAAGCTGATTAAGGAAATCACGGTTGCGGCTCGCATGGGCGGCGGTGACGAAAACACGAATCCGACTCTTCGTAGCGCCATTGCGGCGGCAAAAGCGGCAAACATGCCTGCTGCTAATGTCGAACGGGCGATCAAAAAAGGCACTGGCGAACTGCCCGGCGTCACTTACGATCAGATAATTTACGAGGGGTACGGCCCCGGAGGCACGGCGCTGATGATCGACGCGCTGACCGACAACAAAAATCGCACAGTAGCAGAAATTCGCCACATTCTCTCCAAACACAACGGCAGCATGGGCGAGTCCGGCTGCGTGGCGTGGATTTTTGACAAGAAAGGCCTGATTGCAGTAAAAGCCGATCAGGTTGACGAAGAGCAACTAATGGACGTCGTCGTCGAAGCTGGCGCCGATGATCTGAAAAGAGAAGACGATTTGTTCGAGATAGTCACTCAACCGCAAGCCTACGAAAATGTGAAAAAGGCGCTGCAGGAAAATAATATTGAAATCGATTCATCGGAATTGACAATGCACCCGAAAAATACGGTGGAAGTGAACGAGAAAGAAGCCGAACAACTTCTCAAATTACTGGACGCTTTGGAGGATCATGAGGATGTCAGCCATGTCTATTCCAATTTTGACGTCGACCCGGAAGTAATGGCAAAATTGGGACAGGAGTAGTCAATTAGCGGCAAGGGCTTGCCTCAGCCGAGGGGAAATTTTTAGTAAACAGAGATTGGGTTTTCATGATCATCGCAGGAATTGATCCGGGTCTGCAGAATACCGGGCTGGCAATACTAAAAAAATCGGGTCGTTCCGTGCAGTTTGTTAAGTTTCAACTGGTGCGAAATAAGAGAACCGATTCGTTTGATGCGCGTCTGAAGATGATTTACGATCAGATCACTGACTTTTTTCGGAGCTACCGGCCCGACGTCACGGCGCTGGAAGAAGTTTTTTACGCGAAAAACGCGCAAGTAGCGCTGAAAATGGGACACGCGCGCGGCGTCGCCATTTTGGCGGCGGCAAATCAGGGCATTCCTGTCGTTGAATACTCGCCGCGGGAGATCAAACTGGCGGTCACCGGAAACGGTAATGCCTCCAAGCACCAGGTGCAGCAAATGATTTTGCGAATTTTGAATATTGCAGAAGCGCCGCAGACGTTCGACATCACCGACGCGATGGCGGTGGCTTTTTGCCATTGCCAGCGACTGTGAGTGTCGCTGAATTCTAGCGGAGAGATGAGATTGGCATGATTGATTTTCTGAAAGGCGTTCTGGCAATTAAACAACCGATGCGCGTCGTTGTCGATGTGCGCGGCGTGGGTTTTGAGGTGCAAATTACTTTGCCTTGTTACGAAAGTTTGGGCGCTGTGGGCGCAGAAGTGAATCTCATCACCTATTTGCACGTGCGCGAAGATCAAATGCAATTGTACGGATTTAGCTCGACTGAAGAACGCGAGCTTTTTTTACATCTCATTTCCATTCCCGGCATTGGTCCCAAAAAGGCGCAGGCAATTTTGTCCAGCGTTACTGTGAACATTTTTCGGAGATATATCGCTGAAGAAGATTTAGCGGGGCTCACCTCGTTATCCGGCGTGGGCAAGAAAACGGCACAGCGATTGATTATTGATTTGAAAGATAAAGTGAGGGCGCCCGAGACCGGAAAAGCATTTCGGGCTGGCGCCGGTGAAGCGATTTCCGAGTTGGAGCATCTAATACGCGAAGCCGAAGCGGCTTTGCTGTCGTTAGGGTTCGTCCGACCAAAGGCGCGGCAGGCGATAGAGAAGACGCTCGCCGTCAAAGGGGCGAAAATAAATTTGGAAATTCTAATCAAAGAAGCGCTTCGGCTGTTGTGAGATATTTTTTTGTAAAAGAAAATGACGGATAAAGATATAAAACGACCCACAGATCCCGACCGATTGGAAGATGAGTTTGAATTTGACCAGACGGTCAGACCGACGACATTGGATGATTTCATTGGTCAGGAGAAGTTAAAAAAAAATTTGCGCGTGTTCATTCGCGCCGCACGCGAGCGAGGCGAGGCGCTGGATCATGTGCTGTTTTATGGCCCGCCGGGATTGGGAAAAACTACGTTAGCACACATCATTGCCGCGGAGATGCAATCCGATGTGCGCATGACTTCCGGGCCGGCGCTGGAAAAACCCGGTGATCTTGCCGGGCTACTGACGAATTTAGGTGATCGCGACGTCTTTTTTATTGATGAAATTCATCGTTTGAATCACACAATTGAGGAATATCTTTATCCGGCGCTGGAAGATTTCAAGCTGGATATTATCATTGATAAAGGCGCTAATGCGCGGACGATTCAATTGGCTTTGTCGCATTTCACGCTGGTGGGCGCGACAACGCGGGCCGGACTGTTGACGTCGCCATTGCGCGCCAGATTCGGCGTTGTCAGCAGACTGGATTTTTATTCGCCGCCGGAATTGAGCACGATTGTCATGCGGTCGGCGCAGATTTTGGGCATTCACATCGATGGAGATGCCTCGTTGGAAATCGCGCGTCGCTCTCGCGGAACGCCTCGCATCGCCAATCGTCTATTGCGTCGGTTGCGAGATTTCGCTCAAGTTCACGGCGACGGAAAAATTAACCTGAAAGTCGCTACTGAATCCCTGCATCAATTGGATATTGATGAAATGGGTCTGGATGAAATGGACAAGCGGATTATTACGACAATTATTGAAAAATTTAAAGGCGGGCCCGTGGGAATCAATACGCTGGCTTTGGCGGTCGGAGAGGAAAGCGACACGCTGGAAGAAGTGTACGAGCCCTATTTGGTACAACAGGGCTTTCTCAATCGCACTCCGCGCGGCAGAGTCGCCACGGAAACGGCTTATGAACATTTTGGTTTTGATTATAAATTATTTGGCCAGGGGAAATTGTTTTAATGTGAGGAGTTATTTTTATGAAACTATCAGACCTTAAATATACTTTACCGGAAGATTTAATTGCCCAGTATCCTACAAAAAAACGCGATCAGTCGCGGATGATGGCGCTTGATCGCAAGACAGAGACAATTGAACGAAAAATATTCAGCGATATCGTGAATTATTTCCACAAAGGAGATTGCCTCGTCGTGAATGAGACAAAAGTTTTTCCGGCGCGGCTGATGGCGACCAAGGACAAGACGGACGCTGAAGTGGAGATTTTTTTGCTGCGCGAGTTGGAGAACGATCTCTGGGAGGTTTTGGTTAAACCGGCGCGCAAGGTTCGTGTGGGAAACCGGTTGACTATTGATCACGGCGTTTACTGCGACGTCATTGACAATACGGTGTCAGGCGGGAGAGTCGTGAGATTTTATTATGAGGGAAATTTTTTCGATATTGTCGAGAAATTAGGCAAATCGCCGCTGCCGCCTTATATCACAAGAGATTCCGAGGATCTGGATAAAGAACGTTACCAGACGGTTTACGCGAAAGTTATCGGCGCGGTTGCTGCGCCGACAGCGGGGCTTCATTTCACTACCGATATCTTAAGCAAGCTCAAGAAAAAGGGCGTAAAAATTGCGCCGGTGGTGCTTCATTTAGGACTTGGCAGTTTCAGACCCGTCGTAGTGGAAGACTTGAGCCGCCACAAAATGGATTCGGAATATTTTGAAATAACAGAAAAATCGGCAAACACCATTAACGAAACCATCAAGAGCGGAAAATCGGTATTTGCGGTCGGAACGAGCAGCGTGCGCGTATTGGAAACTGTGGTGACTACCGAAGGTCTTGTCAAGCCATTGAAAGGATGGACGGATAAATTTATCTACCCGCCCTACGATTTCAAGATTGTCGATCATATCATCACGAATTTTCATTTGCCGTGCACGACTTTGTTGATGCTGGTGGTGGCGTTCGCCGGGAAAGATTTTGTTTTTCGTGCTTACCAGCAGGCGATGGACGAAAAGTGGCGCTTTTACAGCTATGGCGATGTGATGTTAATTATGTAGAATCGGAGTATTTTGTGGCAGTCACGGTCATCATTGCCGGCGGCGGAAGAGGAACGCGCATGGCCTCCGCGGTGGCGAAGCAATTTTTGGAAATTCAGGGTAAGCCGATTCTCTTTTACACGCTAAAAAAGTTTGAACAAAGTTCCGCGATTGACAATATTGTACTAACAGCGCCGGCCGATTCCGTTGGTCGGGTGCGCGATATCGTCGAGAAATTTCACATTTCCAAAATCAGAGCGATTGTCGCCGGTGGAAATTCGCGCCAGGAGTCGGTTGGGAACGGTCTGAAAAAAGTGTCAGAGGAAACGACTCTCGTCGCCATTCACGACGCGGTTCGTCCATTTGTGAGCGAGCGGCACATTCGGAGCGTTGTGGAAGCTGCGCGGGAGAACGACGCGGCTATTTTAGCGGTTCCGGTGAAAGATACGGTGAAAATTGCCGTGGAAGGCGAAATCAGAGCCACGCCTGACAGGCGGGACATGTGGCTGGCGCAAACGCCGCAGGTTTTCTCACGACAATTGATCATTCGGGCGTATCGACGCGCTGCGGAGGAAAATTTTATCGGAACGGATGATGCCAGTTTGGCGGAGCGTCTGGGAGTCACTGTTCGCATCGTCGAAGGTAGCTACGCCAACATCAAAATCACCACGCCGTTTGATCTGGAAATTGCCGAATTGGTTTTACGAAAAAACTTAGAGGCGGGCTGATTTATGCAGCGCGTAGGTTTCGGATATGATGTGCATCGGCTTGTTGAAGGCAGGAAGCTGATTTTAGGCGGCGTCATTGTTCCGTTCGAGCGCGGTCTGGAAGGACACTCCGACGCGGATGTGTTGACTCATGCTATTGGCGATGCGCTGTTGGGCGCCGCGGCTCTGGGCGATCTGGGGAAATATTTTCCCGCTGAAGATGAGCAATTTCGCGATATTTCCAGCTTGATTTTGTTGGAAAAAATTTTATCTTTGCTGAATGAAAAAAAATGGCGAGTCGTCAATGTCGACGCTACCGTTGTCGCCCAGCGGCCTAAATTGCTGCCTTTCATTGACAAAATGAGGAAAAATATTGCCGCCGCGTTGAAAATGGATTTCGAGGCTGTTTCAGTGAAAGCGACCACTACCGAGCGATTGGGCTTTGCCGGAACCGAGCAGGGAATGGCAGCGTTTGCGATTTGTTTGATTGAAAAATTTGAATGAAATTTTGATTTTGGAATAGATGAACTTGAAATTTGTTCGTTATTTTGTAAATCCCTCATTTTTGCACCGAAATATTGAGGGATGATTTTTTTATTGATAATGATGGGAACATGAGTTGAAAATTTGAAGGAAATTTTGATCATGGATACGCGCGTTCGTTTTGCACCCAGTCCGACCGGACACCTGCACATCGGCAATGCCAGGACGGCGATTTTGAATTGGCTCTTTGCGCGCCACACTGGCGGGAAATTTATTTTGCGAATTGAAGATACTGATCCGGAACGGTCGGTTGAGAGTTACATTGATCAAATTGTGGAAGATATGCGTTGGCTGGGTTTGTCATGGGATGAAGGACCGGAAATCGAAGGCGATTATGGCCCTTATCGACAATCCCGACGGCTGGAAATTTATCAGCA
Organism: Calditrichota bacterium; assembly: GCA_013152715.1. NCBI lineage: Bacteria > Pseudomonadati > Calditrichota > Calditrichota bacterium. The sequence goes on along the minus strand of JAADFU010000190.1, from coordinate 69,093 downwards.
GTACGCGAAAAAGTTGATGGATGAGGGCAAGGCGTATTTTTGTTACTGCACGCCTGAAGAATTGGAGCAAATGCGAAATGAGAGCCATGCTCGCGGCGAGGCGGGTTTTTACAATCGCCGTTGTTTGCACTTGACAGAGGAAGAAAGACAGCAATTTATCGCAGAAGGAAGAAAACCGGCAATTCGTTTCAAAGTCCCGGGTAAAACCGAAGTGGTTTTCAAAGATCTTGTCAAAGGCGAATTGCGATTTGAGACGGAAAATATCAGCGATTTTGTCATCATGCGCGGTGAAGGGATTCCCACGTACAATTTTGCTGCTGTGGTCGATGACGGACTGATGAAAATCAGCCACGTCATTCGCGGCGACGATCATGTTTCCAATACGCCGCGCCAAGCGCTGCTGTACCAGGCGCTCGGATTCGACATGCCGCAGTTTGCGCACATTCCCATGATTTTGGGCCCCGACGGGACGCGACTCTCCAAACGGCACGGCGCGACTTCTCTGGATCAGTATCGAATGAAAGGCTATTTGCCTGAGGCGTTGATCAATTATCTCAGTTTGTTGAGCTGGTCGTCCAAAACCGGCGATGAAATTTTGTCGATTGAGCGTTTGATTGAGGAGTTCGATTTCGAGCGCATGTCCAGATCCGCGGCGATGTTTGATTTTGAAAAATTGAACTGGATGAACGGCCATTACATTCGCAGCGCAGAACTGGCGCGAATTGTCCGATTGACAACGCCCTATTTTCAGCAAGCCGGTTTCCCTGTGGATGACGAGGAGAAAATACAAAAAATTGTGGCTGTGGCGCGCGAAAGAATCGAAACGCTGGATCAGATTGCCGATCATGTACGAATTTTTTTTCAGAACAAAATTGTGTTTGACGATCCCGATGCCAAGGAAATGATTCGGGATGACAGTTCGCAAAAAGTGTTCTGGTCATTTCTGCGGGAATTGCGCTCGATTGCGGTTCTGGATCGGGAAAATTTCAAAGAAATAATGAAGACCGTACAGAAAGAAACCGGCATCATGGGCAAAAAATTGTGGATGCCGCTGCGCATCGCTTTGACCGGACAGATGCACGGTCCTGATTTACCGGTGACGGCGGAAATTTTTGGCAAAGAAAAATGCGAAAAATTTATAGAACGCGCGATTTACAAATAGAATTGGAAATTTCGCGCTGAAACAAATTATTATTACAACGTCGCGCACAAAAGAACAGATAATTTCAGCAATAGAGGAATCAGAGGGGTTTATGGCAAACGAGAAGCCTGAAAGACCGGCAAATTTCATTCGGAATATCATTACCGAAGATCTGAAGCACGGGAAAAATGGCGGCAGAGTGCACACGCGCTTTCCGCCGGAGCCGAACGGCTACTTGCACATTGGGCACGCCAAAGCGATTTGTTTGAGTTTTGGCATTGCCGAGGAATTTGGCGGGAAGTGCAATTTGCGTTTTGACGATACAAATCCGGCGAAAGAAGAGGAAGAATACGTTCGTTCCATTGTCGAAGATGTTCATTGGCTGGGGTTTGATTGGGAAGATCGACTGTTTTATGCGTCCGATTATTTTGACAAAATGTACGAATACGCGGAGCAGCTCATCAAGCAGGGGCAGGCTTACGTCTGCGATTTGAGCGCCGAAGAAATCCGCGAATATCGCGGAACGCTGAAGCAACCAGGAAAAGAGAGTCCTTATCGCAATCGATCTGTGGAAGAAAATCTGGATTTGTTTCGCCGCATGAGAGCCGGCGAATTTCCCGACGGGTCGCGCACGCTGCGGGCGAAAATTGACATGTCGCATCCCAATTTGAACATGCGGGATCCGGTGATGTATCGGATTTTGCGCGCCACGCATCATCGAACAGGCGACAAATGGTGCATTTATCCCATGTACGATTGGGCGCACGGACTGGAAGATTCCATCGAAGGCATCACGCACTCGTTGTGTACGCTGGAATTTGAAGATCATCGTCCACTGTACGATTGGTTTCTGGATCAGTTGGGCGTTCATCATCCGCAGCAAATCGAATTTGCCCGGCTGAATTTGAGCTACACGATTATGAGTAAACGGAAGCTGTTGGAATTGGTGAGAGACGGACAAGTGGACGGCTGGGACGATCCGCGCATGCCGACGATTTCAGGCTTGCGGCGTCGCGGTTACACGCCGGCGTCGATTCGGAATTTTTCCGATTTAATCGGCGTGGCAAAGCGCGACAGCGTGGTGGATATTGCCATGCTGGAATATTGCATTCGGGAAGACTTGAACAAACGGGCGCCGCGGAGAATGGCGGTGCTGCGGCCTTTGAAAGTCATCATTACGAATTATCCTGAAGGAAAAGAAGAAGAATTGGACGCCATCAACAATCCCGAAGATGCATCCATGGGCACGCGTAAAGTGCCATTTTCCCGGGTGCTTTACATTGAACAGGACGATTTTCGCGAGGACCCGCCGAAAAAGTTTTTTCGGCTGGCGCCGGGACGAGAGGTTCGTTTACGGTACGCTTATTTCATCAAATGCGTTGACGTTGTCAAAGATGAAAAGACCGGCGAAATCAAAGAACTGCATTGCACGTACGACGCGGCGACTCGCGGCGGTGATGCTCCTGACGGCAGAAAAGTGAAAGCTACGCTGCACTGGGTTTCTGCGGCGCAGGCGATTGATGCGGAAGTTCGTCTGTACGATCGTTTGTTCAATATTTCCGATCCCACAGCGAACAAAGAAAAGGATTTCAAGGAATTTATTAATCCGAATTCACTGGAAATTTTGGGAAACTGCAAATTGGAACCAGCGCTGGCGGATGCCCGGGTCGAAGAAAATTACCAGTTTGAGCGACTGGGGTATTTTTGCATTGACAGCAAATATTCGCGCCCCGAAAAATTGGTATTTAACCGCACTGTTTCTTTGAAAGATACCTGGGCGAGGATCGAAAAAGCAATGGCTGAACAAGCCAAAAATAAGAAATAATTTGCAGAATAGTGAATTCTCCCAATTTTGTCAATAATCGAAAAAAAGGTAGTTTCTGATGCCGATCAAAATTTACAATACATTGACGCGAAAAAAAGAAGAACTGATTCCGTTGGAGCCGAACAAAATCAGCATGTACGTTTGCGGTCCCACGGTTTACGACTATTTTCACGTGGGAAACGCGCGGCCGTTCGTGATGTACGATATCTTTCGTCGTTACTTGATTTATCGCGGCTTTGAAGTGAAATACGTGATGAATTTGACGGACGTGGATGACAAGATAATAAAAAAAGCCAACGAGCAGGGAGTTTCTGCATCTGAAATTGCTGAAAAATACACACAGGCATTTTTTGAAGACATTGAAAAATTGGGCATTAAGCGGGCTGATCACTATCCTCGTGCCACCGAGAGCATTCCCAACATGATCAAGCTGATCGAGATTTTGATCGAAAAGGGCATGGCGTACGTGGTTGACGGCGATGTTTTTTATGAAGTGGCAAAATTTAAAGATTACGGCAAATTGTCCGGAAAAAATATCGATGAATTGAAATCCGGCGCGCGCATCGATGTGGATGAGCGCAAAAAAAGCCCGTTGGATTTCGCTTTGTGGAAAGCTGCTAAACCCGACGAACCCTACTGGGAAAGTCCCTGGGGAAAAGGCCGCCCCGGCTGGCACATCGAATGCTCGGTGATGTCCATGACTTATCTGGGCGAGACCATTGATATTCACGCCGGCGGCAGCGATTTGATTTTTCCGCACCATGAGAATGAAATTGCCCAGAGCGAGGGCGCCACAGGTAAGCCGTTTGCTCGCTACTGGATGCACAATGGATTTTTGAATATTGAAGGCGAGAAAATGTCCAAGTCTTTGGGCAACTTTTTTACTGCCAGAGAAATCATGGAAAAATATCACCCGGCAGTGATTCGCATGTTTTTCCTGTTAAAACATTATCGCAGCCCGATCAATTTCAGTGAGGAGCGCATTCGCGAAGCCGAGCAAGCTCTGAAACGAATTTCTACGGCTATGGAAAATATAGAGTTAGCGTTGTCCGAAGTCGATGTGAAAAATTTACAAAAAAACGGGGAACTCTCCGCGGCGATGGGGCATTTAAAACAGCACGCTATTGAAGAATTAGATGATGATTTCAATACCGCGGGCGCTCTGGCAAGTGTTTTCGATTTTGTCCGCGAGGCGAATTTGATACTGAACAATGGTTCGCTGAGCGCAGACGATTATTTTGTTTTGTTTCAAATTAAAGAAACAATTGAAGAATTTGATCAATTTTTGTCCATTTTGTCGTATTCAGAGGCGAGGCAGGTTTCAGTTCCCGAGGCGCCGCTGATTGAACTATTAATTGACGTCCGAAAAAAGCTCAGAGAAAATAAACAATGGGCATTAGCCGACGAAATTCGGGATCGGTTATTTGACATGGGAATTGAATTAAAAGATCGACCTGGCAATACAATCTGGCAACGCAAGCGGAAATCATAGAATTTTACCACTTTTTGTCTGATAAAAATGAAAAAAAGATAAAAAAGTCTTGACTTTTATAGAAAAAATTATATATTATTGGTTTTGTGTAAATTGATTATTTAGGCAAAAACTGGTTTGTTTGTTGACTATCAAACAAGCCACCATAGCTCAGTTGGTAGAGCAACTGATTTGTAATCAGTCGGTCGCGGGTTCAAATCCTGCTGGTGGCTCGAGACATATTGGGAAGGTTCCCGAGCGGTCAAAGGGAACAGACTGTAAATCTGTCGGCTCAGCCTTCGGAGGTTCGAATCCTCCCCTTCCCACAATATCTGTTTTTATGTTTACATAAGCGGGAGTAGCTCAGTTGGCTAGAGCATCAGCCTTCCAAGCTGAGGGTCGCGGGTTCGAATCCCGTTTCCCGCTCTGGTATCTGGATTTGGTGAAACCCCTCATAATATAGCTCCCAGACCGATTGGGTAAGGCAAACGATGTTTTAGACAACCGGGAGATTGATAGGGTCAGGCTGGTGGTGTCCGGGAATTTATTTTCAAAATTTTGATATTTTATCTCTCATTATTTTTAAACAAGCCTGGAAAAAAGCTTATTATGAGGGGTTTTACATGCCTGAGAGCGAAAGTAGAGAACGATACTGCCCACGTAGCTCAGTAGGCAGAGCACATCCTTGGTAAGGATGAGGTCACCGGTTCAACCCCGGTCGTGGGCTCTAAATAATTGTAAAATTGGTCGTTGGAACTGTTGCAAATCAACGGTTGTGAAAAGTGACATAGCTATTTTGCATTGAAGGAATTTTGTCGCTGCGGTGAGACGATCCAATGGCTGGAAAATAGGCATTTAAGGAAATTGATTCAGTTAGGAATAAGCGATGAGAGATCTGGTCATTTTAGAATGCACTAAGTGCAAAAATCGAAATTACACGACTACCAAGAATAAGCGGAAACATACGGCACGCGTAGAATTCAAGAAATACTGTCGTTTTTGCGACAAACATACAATTCACAAAGAGACGAGGTAGTAGTTGTAGGCCAGTAGCTCTAACGGCTAGAGCACCGGTCTCCAAAACCGGGTGTTGGGGGTTCGAATCCCTCCTGGCCTGCTATTTTTCTCGAATAATCGTTCATTCTGGAGTTGGAAGATCGCTATGTTTCGAAAACTAAATAAGTTCATTCAGGAAGTAAAACAGGAAATGTCTAAGGTAAGTTGGCCTGGCAAAGAAGAACTAAAGGGTACGACGAGAGTGGTGATTATGGTGACGTTGGTGCTGACTCTGTTCATTTTTGCCGTTGATAAAATTTTAGAAGCCATATTAAATTTCATATTTTAGATTATTTCAGGCGAGGGAAATTGGAAGAGCAACAAAAAAAATGGTACGTGATTCACACATTATCCGGACATGAGAATAAAGTCAAGTTGTATCTTGATAGCGAAATTGCCCGGCTGGGATTACAGGAAAAAATCCCGACTGTTCTTGTTCCCTCGGAAGAAGTAACTGAGATGAGAAACGGGAAGAAGAAGCATAAAAACAAAGTATTTTTCCCGGGCTATATTCTGATTGAAATGATTCTGGACACAGAAACTTCTCATTTGATTGCCAACGCTCCCGGCGTCACTCATTTTGTGGGTTCAAAAAATAAACCCCAGCCGTTGCGTCCTGATGAAGTGAAACGAATTTTAGGGCGCGTGGACGAGGCGAAAAATCGTGAATTAGTGGAAGTACCGTTCAATATTGGCGATCCGATTAAGGTCATCGACGGTCCTTTTACGGATTTCAGCGGGATCGTCAAAGAAGTAAATGAAGAAAAAAACAAGCTCAAAGTGATGGTGAGTATTTTTGGCCGTTCCACACCAGTCGAATTGGACTTTTTACAAGTAGAATTGGAGAAGTAAAGTTTCATGGCAAAGAAAATTATTGGAACAATCAAGTTGCAAATTCCGGCGGGTAATGCGAATCCTTCGCCGCCGGTGGGGCCGGCTCTAGGCCAGCATGGCGTCAATATTATGGAATTTTGCAAGGCGTTCAATGCAAAAACTCAGGATAAGCAGGGATTAATCATTCCGGTAGTGATTACCGTTTATGCGGATCGTTCGTTCACTTTTATTACAAAAACACCGCCGGCGGCGGTTTTGTTGAAGCGGGCGGCAGGTTTGGACAAAGGATCCGGCGAGCCCAACCGGGAGAAGGTGGGGAAAGTGACGCGAGACCAGGTTCGTGAAATCGCTGAGTTGAAAATGCCGGATTTAAATGCATTTTCGGTTGAAAATGCGATGCGAATAATCGAAGGCACCGCGCGCAGCATGGGCATTATAGTGCAAGATTAATCGGTGTATTTTATCTGATTTGGTGGAGAGAAAATGAAAAGAAGTAAACGTTATAAAGAAGCTTTCGCGAAGCTCGAAAAAGGAAAAACATATTCCCTGGATGACGCGATTAAAATGATGAAGGAATTGCCAAAAGCGAAGTTTGACGAGTCGATTGAAGTTGCGCTTCGTCTTGGCGTCAATCCGCGTCACGCAGATCAGATGGTTCGCGGAACGGTAACGCTTCCTCATGGGACAGGCAAAACTGTAAAAGTACTGGTTCTGACCAAGGGCGGCAAACAAAAAGAAGCGGAAGAAGCCGGCGCCGACTACGTTGGACTGGATGAATATGTGGAAAAAATTCAGCAGGGTTGGCTGGATTGCGACGTCATTATTGCCACTCCCGATGCGATGGGCGCAGTGGGAAAGCTGGGTCGCGTTTTAGGGCCCAAAGGTCTCATGCCCAATCCCAAAAGCGGGACGGTGACGATGGAGGTGGGTCGGGCTGTAAAAGAAGTGAAAGCCGGTAAGATCGAGTTTCGCGTAGATCGCAACGGAAATTTGCATGCCGCCGTGGGCAAGGTTTCTTTTGATGAAGGGAAGATAAAAGAGAATGTGTTGGCGTTTGTGGATACGGTTGTTCGGTTGAAACCAGCATCGGCAAAAGGACAGTATCTGCGCGCTGCCACCATCACGACGACGATGAGTCCTGGCATTCCCCTTGATCGCTCGGCATTAATTGATGAATTAAAATAAACAGCTAATCTAAATTATAGCTTAAGGATGATAGAGTAATGGCACGCCCGGAAAAGGAAAAAGTAGTTGAAGAAATTGCGGAAAAAATAACCCAGGCAAACGGCGTTTATCTGGCGGACTACAAAGGGTTGGACGTTGAGGAAATCAGCGATTTGCGCAATAAGCTTCGAGAAGCAGAGGTTGAGTTCAAAGTAGTCAAAAATACATTGGCTCGACTTTCAGTAAACAAGATTGGGTACGAAGGATTACTCCCCTATTTGAACGGGCCCACCGCTATGGCGTTTGCGTTGGCAGATCCGTTGGCGGCAGCGAAAGTCCTGGCTGATTTTGCCAAGAAAAACGAAAAGCTGCAATTGAAAGCGTGCATATTTGACGGCACAATTTATGGTGAAGATCGCGTAAAAGAGATTGCTCAACTGCCGTCGAAAGAACAAATTCACGCTCAGACCGTCGGCATGATAAGCGCTCCTCTGCGCAGTCTGGTAACTGTTTTGAACGGAATGCTAGCGTCAATAGTGAATGTTTTGGATCAAATTAAAGAACAAAAAGAAAATTGATTTTTAGTAAACATTTTTTACGGAGGACAAGAAATGCCTGAAGCGAAAACAAAAGCTGAAGAGAAAACCGCTGAAGCAACGACGATCAGCAAGAATGTAGCGAAAATTGTTGAGTCTATTGAGAAATTATCAGTGTTGGATCTGGTAGAGTTGATCAAAGTTCTGGAAGATAAATTTGGCGTTTCAGCACAAGCGGCCATGGTCGCGCCTATTGCTGCAGCCGGCGGCGCCGCAGGCGGAGCTGCTGAACCTGAAGAAGAAAAAACCGAGTTTGACGTTGTGCTGTCTTCGGTCGGCGACAAGAAAATTCAGGTCATCAAAGTCGTGCGCGAGCTGACTTCTCTGGGTCTGAAAGAAGCAAAAGATTTGGTTGATTCCGCGCCCAATGCGGTCAAAGAAGGCGTCTCCAAAGACGAAGCCGAAGAGATCAAAAAGAAATTTGAAGAAGTTGGCGCCACTGTTGAAATTAAGTAGACCGTCAGATATCGATTCCCATCAAAATATTCTTCGGAACATGGTTTGGCAGGTGGGCCGTAGGTCCATTGAATTGTTTCGAAGATTATTTTATATTATCGAATATCAACGTACGTTGAAGAGAGGTTGATTTCTTAATGCAAAATACAAAACGCAAAAGAAAATCATTTTCCAAAATTCAGACTATTGTTGATCTGCCTGATTTATTAAATATTCAGTTGGACTCGTTCAAGGAGTTTATCCAACCGGATGTTCCCGCCGACAAGCGCGAGAACAAAGGATTGCAGGCGGTTTTCAATAGCATTTTTCCGATTGAGGATAGTCGAGAAAATTTCATTCTGGATTTTATTTCATATTATCTGGAAAAGCCGAAATACTCAGTTGAAGAATGCCAGGAGCGGGGCAATACTTTCGCCGCGCCATTGAAGGCAAAGCTGCGTTTATCGATTCGTGATCCGGAGAGTGATTCCGGCGAGATTATTGATTCGATGGAACAGACCGTCTATTTGGGCAATATTCCAATAATGACCGAAAAGGGGACGTTCATCATCAACGGCGCCGAGCGAATCGTTGTCAGTCAATTGCATCGTTCCCCGGGCGCTTTTTTCGCTGAGATGAAACATCCTAATGGCACGAAAATTTATTCGGCTCGTATCATCCCGCTTCGGGGATCATGGTTGGAATTTGTGACCGACATTAACGACGTCATGTATTTTTACATTGATCGGCGAAAGAAATTTCCGGTGACGACGTTGTTGCGTGCGATTGGATATTCGACGGACCGGGAAATTTACGAGTTGTTCGACATGGTCGAGGAGTGCGCAGTCGCGGATGAAAAGATCGAATCCTATTTTGGCAAGACCGTGTTGATGGATGTGATTGATTATGAAACCGGCGAAATTCTAATAGAAAAAGATTCGACTTTAGATCGTGAAGCATTGACGAATTTGCGCGAGCACCAAATCGAAAAAGTCAAATTTGTGAAGGCGGAGTCTCCTTACAGCCCGGAAATCATCAATAACACGATTCGCAAAGATCCGACAAAGTCTGAAAAAGAAGCGCTGGAAATGATTTACCGCCATCTTCGCTCTGGCGATGCGCCTGATCTGGAAACAGCGAGGAATCTGGTGTTCCGCTTTTTCTTTAATCCGAAAAGATATGATCTGGGTGAGGTCGGCCGTTATCGTTTGAATAACAAATTAGGCCTTGAAATCGATGTCGAACTTACTGTTTTGACTAAAGAAGATATCATTTCGATCATCAATTATTTGCTGGATTTGCGAAATGGCAAGCGCTCGGCTGATGATATCGATCACCTCGGCAATCGGCGCATTAAAACCGTTGGCGAGCAGTTAGCGGCTCAAATGAGCGTCGGATTGTCGCGATTAGCGCGAACTGTCAAAGAACGAATGAATTTGCGGGACAATGAAGAGTTGACCCCGCAGGATCTGGTAAATGCGCGGACTATTTTGTCGGTGATCAATACATTTTTTGGCACCAGCCAGCTCTCGCAGTTCATGGATCAAACGAACCCGTTGGCGGAGATGACGCACAAACGTCGTTTGTCGGCGTTAGGACCTGGCGGTTTGACGCGCGAACGTGCCGGATTCGAGGTGCGCGATGTTCATTATACTCATTACGGACGATTGTGTCCAATTGAGACGCCGGAAGGTCCGAATATCGGACTTATTTCTTCGTTGACGACGTTCGGGCGGATCAACCATTTGGGGTTTATTGAAACGCCGTATCGCAAGGTAGTTGATGGCCGCGTAACCAATGAAATTCACTATCTTTCTGCCGACGATGAAGAGAATTTGCGTGTGGCTCAGGCGAACGCGCCGATTGACGAAAAGGGCTATTTTATTAATGATCGTGTTCAAGTGCGGTTCCGCGGTGACTTTCCGCTGGTTTCTCCTAATGAAGTGGACTATATGGATGTATCTCCGACTCAGATGGTGTCTGCTGCAGCTTCGTTGATTCCGTTTTTGGAACACGATGACGCAAACCGCGCTTTGATGGGCTCGAACATGCAGCGCCAGTCAGTGCCGCTTTTGAAGCCGGAAGCGCCAATCGTGGGCACCGGCCTTGAGCAAGAAGTTGCCAGCGACTCTCGCGCGATGGTCGTCTGCAAACGCGATGGCATCGTGGAAAGCGTTGATGCGGGTCGAATTGTTGTGCGCATTGAAGAGCCGGAGGATAGCCAGGAACTGGATATTGAAAATTTGCTTGATTTTGATAATGATGAAACGGATGTTTATCCGTTAATAAAATTTAGACGCACAAATCAGGATACCTGCGTTAATCAGGTGCCACTGGTAAGAAAAGGCGATTTTGTTCGCAAAGGTGATGTGCTTGCAGATGGCTGCGCGACTCAGGGCGGCGAATTAGCGTTGGGAAGAAATGTGTTAGTGGCTTTTATGCCGTGGCGCGGCTATAATTTTGAAGATGCGATCGTCATCTCGGAGCGAGTAGTACAGGAAGATGTTTACACTTCCATCCATATTGAGCAATTTGAACTTCAGGTGCGCGATACCAAACGCGGCGAGGAAGAGTTGACCAGAGAAATACCGAATGTGAGCGAAGAAGCGACAAAGGATTTGGATGAGAACGGTATTATTCGCGTTGGTGCCGAAGTTCGCGAGGGCGATATTCTTGTCGGAAAAGTGACGCCAAAAGGCGAGACCGATCCTACTCCCGAAGAAAAGTTGCTGAAAGCGATCTTTGGTGAGAAAGCCGGAGACGTCAAGGATGCGTCGCTCAAAGCAACAACGGGTTTGCACGGCACTGTGATTTCGACCAAGCTTTTTTCCCGAAAAAAACGAGATTCCAAAAATAAGCGTCAAGAAAAGAAAGCGCTTGAAAAAATCGATAAATGGCTTGTTGCTGAAAAGCAGCGGACGAAACGTCTGAGAGATAGTAAATTAATCAGAGTTTTGCAGGGACAAAAGTCTGTTGGTATTCGTGAGTTAGAGAGCGGAAAAGTTGTCGTGCGCGCGAAAATGGTTCTGAAAAGAGATTATCTGGAAACGCTGGATTTTGATAAATTGGATTTGACACAGCCGTTGGTTGAAGATGAAGATCGGAATCAATTGGTCGCGCAAATTTTGGAACAGTATTATGTAAAATTGGATTCTCTGAATGAGGATTATGAAAACCACAGGTTCAAAGTGACGGTGGGAGATGAGTTGCCTCCGGGTATTGTGCAAATGGCAAAAGTTTACGTTGCCAAAAAGCGCAAATTAATGATTGGCGATAAAATGGCGGGACGCCACGGGAACAAAGGTGTTGTGGCGACAATCGTGCCGATTGAAGACATGCCATTTTTACCCGACGGCACCCCGGTCGATATTGTTCTCAATCCGCTTGGTGTTCCGTCCCGAATGAATTTGGGCCAAATTTTGGAAACCAGCCTGGGTTGGGCCGGAAAAATACTGGATGTCATCTATGCGACGCCGGTTTTCGACGGCGCTTCATTGGAAGAGGTACAGGCAGAGATGAAGAAAGCAGGTCTGCCCGGAGATGGTAAGTCTGTTTTGTTCGACGGAAGAACCGGGGAACCATTTGACAACTCGGTGACTGTTGGATATATTTACATCATGAAATTGTCTCATCTTGTGGAAGACAAAATCCATGCGCGTTCTATCGGACCTTATTCGTTGATTACGCAGCAGCCGTTGGGTGGCAAGGCTCAATTTGGCGGGCAACGATTCGGAGAGATGGAGGTCTGGGCGCTCGAAGCCTACGGCGCTGCGCATACATTGCAAGAAATATTAACTGTGAAGTCCGATGATGTACGCGGACGGTCCAAAGCATACGAAGCAATCGTAAAGGGCGAGTCTTTGCCGGAACCTGGGGTGCCGGAATCGTTCAATGTTTTAATCAGAGAATTGATGGGTCTCGGCCTTGATGTCGAGTTGCTTAATCTGAAAAAAGAGGAAGAAAATTAATCTTTTGAAGAGGATTAATTGTATCTATTCAGATATACCAGGTCATTGAGAAAAAGGCAGAGAAAAAAATAAAGTTTTATGGAGTTTTTTTATTGAAAACGACAAACAACCAATTGTTTGGGCGGGTTTCAATAGAAATCTAAACAAACTCTGCGTTCTCCGCGAACGCGGTGATAATGTTTTGGTCAGTTGCATCGCTACGATTAATTTTATTTAAAGAATGTCAGTCACTAAGATTTAATTATTTTATTATAAAACGAAGGGAGGTCATTCCCTTGATGCTGTCAATGAAACCGGAAATGATCACCAAGCCCAAGTTTAATGCAATAGCCATTAACTTGTCTTCTCCTGATAAGATTTTGGAAAGGTCTTATGGGGAAGTTACAAAGCCGGAAACAATCAACTATCGTTCCTTTAAGCCCGAAAAAGACGGTCTTTTCTGCGAAAAGATTTTTGGACCGGTTCGGGATTGGGAATGTCATTGCGGTAAATACAAACGGATTCGATATAAAGGCATCATCTGTGATCGATGCGGCGTAGAAGTTACCATGAAAAGTGTCCGCCGTGAACGAATGGGGCATATCTCTCTCGCAGTTCCGGTCGTACATATTTGGTATTGGAAATCTTTGCCTTCAAAAATCGGTTACGTCCTTGGATTGAGTATGTCGGAGTTGGAACGGATTATTTATTATGAGTCGTATGTCGTTATTCAGCCCGGCAAAAGCGGATTGAAGGAAAAAGAGCTGATCAGCGAAGAAGATTATTTTCGCATTTTGAGCGAGTTTCCTGATGTTGAAGCTGCTGAAGATGAAAATGAGCGATTTGTGGCTAAAATTGGCGGTGAAGCTGTCCTCGAGTTGCTGAAGCGAGTGGATATTGAGCGTTTATCCGGCGAACTTCGCCACCAAATTCAGGTTGACACCTCTATTCAGCGGAGAAAGGATGCGCTGAAGAGGCTCAAAGTCATTGAAGCGTTCAAACGCAGCAAACTTTTCAAAGAAAATAAGCCGGAGTGGATGGTCATGACGATTATCCCGGTCATACCTCCCGAATTGCGGCCGCTGGTTCCATTGGAAGGCGGGCGCTTTGCCACTTCGGATTTGAATGATTTGTATCGTCGCGTTATTATTCGTAATAATCGATTGAAAAAATTATTAGAGATAAAAGCTCCGGAAGTCATTTTGCGAAACGAAAAGCGAATGCTTCAGGAAGCGGTTGATTCGTTATTTGACAATGGACGAAAGACGGCGGCCGTGCGTTCTGATGGGAATCGAGCGCTGAAATCGCTGTCCGATATGTTGCGCGGAAAACAGGGGCGCTTCCGCCAGAATTTATTGGGAAAACGTATCGATTACTCCGGACGTTCGGTCATTGTGGTCGGTCCTGAGTTGAAGATGCATGAGTGCGGTTTGCCCAAAGAAATGGCGTTGGAATTGTTTAAGCCCTTTGTCATCCGCAAATTGGTGGAACGCGGACTGGTGAAGACGGTGAAAAGCGCCAAAAAAATGGTCGAAAAGCGCGGCAATGAAGTGTGGCAAATTTTAGAGGAGATCATTGAGGATCATCCCATTATGTTAAACCGCGCTCCTACATTGCACAGATTGGGTATTCAAGCGTTTCAGCCGATTTTAATTGAAGGAAAAGCAATTCAGATTCATCCGCTGGTTTGTGCGGCGTTTAACGCTGATTTTGACGGCGACCAGATGGCGGTACATATTCCGCTCTCGTTTTACGCTCAGGTGGAAACCAGGGTGCTGATGCTGTCGACGCACAATATTTTGTCTCCGGCGAACGGGCGTCCGCTGGCGGTGCCGAGCCAGGATATGGTTCTCGGCTGTTACTATATGACCAAGAGCCGTTCAGGTGAGCCAGGCGAGGGCAAAGTTTTTTCGTCTCCGGACGAAGTGATTTTGGCTTATGAAAATGGAATTACTGGCTTGCATGCGCGCATTAAAGTGCGTATGCAGGGGGAGTTAATTGAAACGATTCCTGGACGCGTTATCTTCAATCAGATTGTTCCAAAAGGAATTCCTTATGTAAATGAATTGCTGACAAAGAAACGCGTGGAAGAGATTATCGCTGAAGTTTATGCGAGATTGGGCAATTTGCGAACCGCTCAATTTCTGGATCAGATCAAAACGCTGGGATTTTACTACGCCATGAAAGGCGGCCTGACGATTGGCATGGATGATGTGATCACGCCGGACGAAAAACAGGCGGCGCTTGACGAAGCCGATGCTAGCGTTCATAAAATTATGAAGCAATACTCCGATAAAATTATTACTGACGGCGAGCGCTACAATAAAATTATCGACATTTGGACGCATACAACGAGTCAGGTCGCTGATTTGATGTGGGATCGACTGAGAAAAGCGGACAATGGTTTTAATCCGATTTACATGATGGCTGATTCAGGCGCTCGAGGTTCTCGTGAGCAGATTCGTCAGTTAGCTGCCATGCGCGGGCTGATGGCTAAACCGCAAAAGAAAATGACCGGCGAAATGGGCGAAATTATCGAAAATCCTATTACTGCAAATTTTAAAGAAGGTTTATCCGTTTTAGAGTATTTTATTTCCACGCATGGCGCGCGAAAAGGTTTGGCAGACACAGCGTTGAAAACTGCTGATGCCGGATATTTGACAAGACGACTTGTCGATGTGGCTCACGATGTGATTGTTACTGAAGATGATTGTGGGACAATCCTTGGATTGCGCATTGGCGATCTGAAAGAAGGCGAAGAAGTGATCGAGCCTTTGCGCGACAGAATTTTGGGACGCGTGGCCGCCGAAGACGTGTTTAATGATGATGGTGATGTGCTTGTTGAAGCGGGGGAATTAATTGATGAAGATAAAGCTGATCGCATTTACCATGCGGGACTTGAAACTGTCTCCATTCGTTCCGTGCTAACATGTGAGTCGCGGCAAGGCGTTTGTGCTCTGTGTTACGGCAGAAATTTGGCGACTGGTAAGCTGGTAAAAATCGGAGAAGCCGTCGGAGTCGTCGCCGCTCAGTCCATTGGGGAGCCAGGAACTCAGTTAACGTTGAGAACTTTCCACATTGGCGGCACAGCCGCGCGTATTGCAGCGCAATCACAGGCTCAGGCGAAGAATGAGGGATTTGTCTATTTTGAAAATATAAAATTTGTTGAGCGGGACGATGGAAATCTTGTGACGATTGCCAGAAATGGCACAATTAAGTTAAAAGATGAGGAGAATCGTGTTTTATCAATATATATTGTGCCATACGGATCGGAAATCGTCGTCAAAGAAAAACAAGAAGTGAAAAAAGGTGACGTGCTTTTCCGCTGGGATCCGTACGTGACTGGGATACTATCGTTCCATTCTGGTCATGTGAAATTTGAGGATATTATTGAAAATATCACTTTCCGAGAAGAGACGGACGACGCCACCGGACTGCGTCAGTTAGTGATTATCGAGTCACGCAATAGGGCGCTCAGTCCGCAAATTAAGATAGTGGATGACGAGGGCAATGAACTGAGCTCTTACATTTTGCCTGTTCGCTCGTCCATCCAGGTGAAGGAAGGCGACGTGGTGAAAGCCGGAGATTTTCTGGTAAAAATTCCGCGGGAACTTGCCAAGACCAGAGATATTACGGGCGGTTTACCGAGAGTCGCAGAATTATTTGAAGCTCGTCGCCCCAAAGAACCCGCCGTTGTCAGCGAAATCGATGGCATTGTGAATTTTGGGGAGATTCGTCGCGGTGTCCGGAAATTGACGGTGACTTCGAGAGACGGGCATGAAGAAAAAATTTACCAGATACCCTATGGTAAACATATTTTGGTTCATGACGGCGATCTCGTATCCGCGGGCGAAAAGCTGTGCGAAGGCTCTGTCGCTCCGCACGATATTTTGAATATCATGGGCGCGAACAAGGTTCAGGAGTACCTGGTGAATGAGATTCAGGAAGTGTATCGACTTCAGGGCGTGCGCATCAATGACAAACATATTGAAGTAATTGTACGTCAGATGCTGCAAAAAGTTAAAATTGACGACCCAGGCGATACCATGTATTTACCGGGGGATCAAGTTGATAAAATTTTTTTCCAACTGGAAAATAACAAAATTCGCACCAGAGTTGTTATTGTGGATACGGGAGATTCTGATTTGTACGTCAATCAGGTTGTCGACCGAAAGGAATTGGAACGCATCAATCAAAAACTGACCAAAGCGAAAAAGACGCCTGCGAAATCAAGGCCGGCAAAACCGGCGACGTTTCAGCCGTTATTGTTAGGAATCACCAAAGCTTCGTTGACGACGGAGAGCTTTATTTCAGCGGCGTCATTCCAGGAGACGACACGAGTATTGGCGGATGCTTCTATTGAAGGAAAGGTTGATCGGTTGCACGGCATGAAAGAAAATGTCGTGATGGGAAATCTGATTCCGGCAGGAACTGGTTTGAGAAAATACCAGAATATTATTATCCTTGATCGCGAGGAAGAGGAATTTGATGAACAAAAATCTGACGCTGATCCTGTTGATCCGGAATCAGTAGGAGACAAACCGTCAAAGTAATAATTTTGAAAAAAATGTGAAAAAATGAAAAAAAAATATTGCTATTTTCATAAATTTTAACTATATTTGGGCTTTTAAAAAATGGAGAGACAAATTGCCAACGATTAATCAACTTGTCAGATTTGGTAGGAAACGAGTTACGAAAAAGACGCATGCGCCGGCGTTAACCGGCTCTCCTCAGAGACGAGGAGTGTGTACGCGCGTTTACACGACGACTCCGAAGAAGCCAAATTCGGCTTTGAGAAAAGTAGCAAGGGTGCGTTTGACAAATGGATTTGAGGTGACGGCATATATCCCCGGCGAGGGGCACAATTTGCAAGAGCACTCTATTGTGTTGATTCGCGGCGGTCGTGTAAAAGATTTGCCGGGAGTTCGTTATCATATTATCCGCGGCGTGCTTGATACTGCGGGTGTTCAGGATCGTGCGCAGGGACGGTCTAAATATGGCGCCAAAAAGAAAAAATAATTCATGAATTTTTAAAAAATAGAATAAAATTATGCCGAGAAGAAGGAAAGTAGCAGAGCGAGAAGTTTTACCTGATCCTAAATATAACAGTGTCGTGGTGACCAAGTTCATCAACGGCCTGATGGAGCGCGGTAAAAAAAGTATCGCTGAGAAGATTTTTTATCGGGCTTTGGGAATCATTGAGTCAAAGACCGGCAAAAATAGCCTCGAAATGTTCGAAACTGCGCTGAACAACGTCAAGCCGATTCTTGAAGTGAAATCGCGACGCGTTGGCGGGGCGACTTATCAGGTTCCGGTAGAAGTCAGCGAAAAAAGACGTCAGGCTTTGGCGATTCGATGGATTATTGGTTACGCCAAATCTCGTCACGAAACGACGATGGCTGATAAGTTATCTGCGGAGTTGATGGCTGCCGCAAATAAAGAAGGCGCATCGATTAAAAAGCGAGAAGATACGCATAAAATGGCAGAGGCGAACAAAGCGTTTGCTCATTTTCGCTGGTAGTTTTCGTCGGTCTTGCGAGCGATTTGGCAAAACTATTTTGAGGTTCAATCTTCTCCACAACTTTAAGGAGGTAAGAGATAGCTTAAATATCTCCGATCTGTTCGGTGGAGTTTTTTATGTCAGATGACAGGCGATTGAAGCGAATCAGAAATATCGGCATCATGGCTCATATTGACGCGGGAAAAACAACCACCACCGAGCGTGTTCTTTACTATACCGGAAAAGTTCACCGTCTGGGTGAGGTTGACGAGGGCACCGCGACAATGGACTGGATGCAACAGGAAAAAGAGCGCGGCATCACAATCACGTCCGCCGCGATCACATGTCAGTGGAAAAATCATCAAATTAACATTATTGATACTCCCGGACATGTCGATTTTACAGTAGAGGTGGAAAGATCTCTGCGAGTGTTGGACGGCGCGGTTGCAGTTTTTTGCGCGGTTGGCGGTGTCGAACCTCAATCAGAGACCGTGTGGCGGCAGGCCGATCATTACAATATTCCAAGAATTTCGTTTGTGAATAAATTAGATCGACTTGGTGCTGATTTTTTCAACGCCGTGGATATGATAAAAAGCAGGCTTGCAGCGCGGCCTTTGATTGTTCAAATTCCGGTGGGGCGCGAGGATCGTTTCCGGGGCGTGATTGATTTGATTGAGATGAATTTCCTTTACTTCAAAGACGAGGCCCTGGGAGCAGAATTTGAATTATTGCCTATTCCCGACGAGTATCGGGAACAAGCTGAAAAGTATCGGGAACAGTTATTAGAGACACTTTCGGAATTTGATGACACAATTTTAGAAAATTACCTGGAAGGTAATGAAATCGCACCTGATCAGATTATGCAGGCGGTCAGAGAAGCGACAATAAATGTAAAGGTAACACCTGTTCTTTGTGGTTCTGCGCTAAAAAATAAAGGCATTCAGCCTCTGTTGGACGCGATCGTGAATTTTTTACCCTCTCCTTTGGATATTCCGCCAGTAACAGGCATTAATCCGAAGACAAATCGAGAGGAGATGAGAAAGACAGATGATGATGAATTCGCATGCGCTCTTGCCTTTAAAGTTGCGGCTGATCCTTATGTTGACAGATTAA
Source organism: Calditrichota bacterium (assembly GCA_013152715.1). Classification (NCBI taxonomy): domain Bacteria; kingdom Pseudomonadati; phylum Calditrichota; species Calditrichota bacterium. The sequence continues at coordinate 50,011 of JAADFU010000190.1, read as the reverse complement.
TTTACACGCGGATTTATTCCGGCACATTGAAAGCGGGGCAAGGCGTTTATAACGCTAACACTCAAAAGCATGAACGGATCGGTCGGATTTTAAAGATGTCTTCCAATAAACGGGAGGATTTGAAAGAAGCGCGCAGCGGCGAGATCGTGGCGTTAGCCGGTTTGAGAAATACTTTTACTGGTGATACTTTATGCGATTTCAAGCATCAGATAGTACTGGAATCGATGGAATTTCCCGAACCAGTGGTATCAATAGCGATTGAGCCAAAAACCAAAGCGGATCAAGACCGACTGTCCGGTTCGTTACAAAAATTAGCGGATGAAGATCCAACATTTACGGTGAAAATAGATGAAGAGACCGGGCAAACGATTATTTCAGGTATGGGCGAGCTTCATCTGGATATACTCATCGATCGTTTGACGCGAGAGTTCAAGGTGCGCGCTAATGTCGGAAAACCGCAGGTCGCGTACAAAGAATCTGTCACCGCGACGGGCACAGGCCGGGGCAAATTTCTGAAGCAAATTGCCGGAAAGAACCAATATGCGGAAGTCAAGTTAGAGATTGCGCCGAATGAAGCGGGGAAAGGTTTAAGGTTTGAAAATTTAACGTTGTCGGATAAAATTCCGCAACAGTTTGTTTATCCTGTGGAGCAAGGCGTCAAAGAGGCAATGTACGGCGGTGTTTTAATGGGATACCCGGTGACGGACGTTATCGTGCGTCTCGTGGGAGGTTCTTTTGACGAACAGACTTCGACTGAGTTAGCTTTTAAAATTGCGGCGTCACTGGCATTTCGGGATGCGGCACAAAAGGCGAATCCAATTTTAATGGAACCAATTATGGAAGTCGAAGTTACAGTACCTGAAGAATTTTTAGGCGAGGTGGTTAATTTTCTCAATGCAAAAAGAGCAAAAATAAGCCACATCGAAGCGCGACAGCATTTACAGGTCGTTACAGCCACTGTCCCTCTGAGTGAGATGTTTGGATACACCACCACACTCCGCTCCCTCACTCAAGGACGCGCAACCCATTCAATGCAATTTTTACATTACGAGCCTTTACCAGCAGAGAGAATGGAACAGATGTTTGCGGGAAATTATCAATTCAATTAGGAAAATAGATCCAAAAGAGATATTAATCACGGAGGTTTTCTATCATGGCTAAAGCAAAATTTGAACGAACTAAGCCGCATGTGAACATCGGTACGATCGGGCATGTTGACCATGGAAAAACAACATTAACGGCTGCTATTACTATGTATCTGGCGCAAAGAGGTCAGGCTTCTATTAAGAAGTATGAAGAGATCGATAATGCGCCTGAAGAAAAAGCCCGCGGGATAACCATTAATACCGCTCATGTGGAATATGAGACTGAAAAACGTCACTATGCTCACGTGGATTGTCCGGGGCATGCCGATTACATTAAAAACATGATCACCGGCGCGGCGCAAATGGATGGCGCTATTCTGGTCGTATCTGCCGCCGACGGTCCTATGCCGCAGACGCGCGAGCATATTTTGTTGGCTCGTCAGGTAAACGTACCTTCTATTGTCGTTTACATGAACAAGACAGACCAGGTGGATGATCCCGAACTTTTGGAATTGGTCGAGCTGGAACTTCGCGAGCTGCTCAGCTCTTACGAATTTCCCGGAGACGAAATTCCCATTATCAAAGGCAGCGCTTTGAAAGCGATGGAAAAAGGGATTGCTGGCGATTTTACCGGCGAAGAGTGGGAATCCATTCAAGCTTTGTTGGATGCTGTCGACGATTATATTCCGACTCCGCAGCGTGACAAAGATAAACCCTTCTTGATGCCGGTGGAAGATGTTTTTTCGATTACTGGTCGTGGTACCGTGGGAACTGGTCGAGTTGAACGCGGCATCATTAAAGTTGGCGATGAGGTGGAAATTGTTGGTATGGGCGCAAAAAGAAAAACGGTCTGTACCGGTGTCGAGATGTTCCGCAAATTGCTGGATCAGGGCGAGGCTGGCGACAATGTTGGTTTGTTGTTGCGCGGTGTTGACAAAGATGAATTGGTTCGCGGAATGGTCGTTGCTGCTCCTGGTTCCATCACGCCGCACACCAAATTTAAAGGCGAAGTTTACGTATTGAAAAAAGAAGAAGGTGGGCGTCACACGCCGTTTTTCAATGGCTACCGTCCGCAGTTTTATTTCCGTACAACCGACGTCACCGGTTCTATTCAGTTGCCTGAAGGCGTGGAAATGGTCATGCCTGGCGATAACGTAAATATGGATGTCGAGCTGATTATCCCGATCGCTATGGAAGAAGGTTTGCGTTTCGCCATCCGTGAAGGTGGCAGAACAGTCGGAGCAGGTGTTGTCACGAAAATCATTGAATAGTTTACCCTGTAAAATTGCGCAGGTTATTTGAAAATTTTGGAGTTTGGTATGGCTGGACAAAAAATTAGAATCCGCTTAAAGGCATACGATCATCGGTTGGTGGACAAATCGACCGATAAAATCATAAAAACCGCCAAGGCGACCGGCGCCCATATTTCCGGGCCCATTCCGTTACCGACAAGACGGAGCGTTTATACTGTATTGCGTTCGCCTCACGTGGACAAAAAGTCGCGTGAGCAATTTGAGACGAGAATTCACAAACGGTTAATTGATATTCTGAATTCAAACCCGAAAACCGTTGACGCTCTCATGAAGTTGGATTTGCCGGCAGGCGTAGATGTCGAAATTAAAGTGTGATTGAAACAATTAATTTTTTGTCCAGCGCCACCCGATTTTTTTTGAGTGTCGATCAGATCAGTAAGAATCGTATTTATAAAAATGAGCGAAGACAATGAGCGGTATAATTGGAAAAAAATTAGGCATGACCCGCCTTTTTGATGATAGTGGTCAACGAGTCGTTGTGACGATCATCGAAGCGGGCCCCTGCTACGTTACAGATATAAAGAGCAAGGAAGCGCACGGCTATGATGCCGTACAGTTGGGTTTCGATGAAAAACGCGAAAAAGTTACTACGAACCCTTTGCTGGGTCATTTTAAGCGCGCCGGCGTGAAGGCGTTACGCGTTGTGAAAGAATTTCGCCCTTTTGTTACTGATGAACCATTGAAACTTGGCGATCAAGTAACCGTGGATATTTTTTCTGAAGGCGATAAGGTAAATGTGACCGGAATTTCCAAAGGACGCGGTTTTGCAGGACCTGTCAAAAGGTATGGTTTTAGCGGCGGCCCCAAAACTCACGGTCAAAGCGATCGGCATCGTGCTCCTGGCTCAATTGGTCAGTCTTCATATCCTTCCCGTGTGCTAAAAGGCGTGAAAATGGCAGGCAGAATGGGCGGAAAAAAAGTTACCATCAAAAATTTAGAGATTGTAAAGGTTGACAAAGAGAACAATTACTTGATGGTGAAGGGGGCTGTTCCTGGGCATATCAAAAATTACGTTTTTATCAAGAAAAGATAAGAAGATAAAATTAAGCATAAATGGAAAATAGAACATGGAATTGGATGTTTACAAAAAAACTGGTGAATTGAGCGGCAAAAAGGTCAGACTGCCCAAAGCCATTTTTGCAGCGGAGCCAAACGACCATTTAATTTATATGGCAGTACGGGCGCAGATGACGAATAGTCGACAAGGAAACGCGGCGACGAAAAACAGATCTCTGGTCAGAGGCGGCGGCAAGAAGCCCTGGCGTCAAAAAGGACGCGGCACGGCGCGCGCGGGCACGACGCGTTCACCGTTGTGGGCTGGTGGCGGTCGCGTTTTTGGACCGCATCCTCATGATTTTCATTTGAAAATTACCAAGAAGATGAAAAGGTTAGCGAGAATTTCGGCTTATTCTCACAAAGCTAAAGAGGAAGGGATTGTCCTCGTCGAACCCGTAAAGCTTGAGAAACCAAAAACGCGGGAAATGTTCGGCGTACTTAAAAATCTGAATCTAAACGATAAGAAAGTACTGTTACTGACCGAAGAACACGATTCAGCCGTGCTTTTAGCCGGGCGCAATATTCCGAATTTGATTATTCGTCAGGCAGAAAATGCGTCCACGTACGACATTTTAAATTGCCAGGTTCTTTTGATTGAAGATAATGCAATTAAGAAAATCAAAGAGGTTTGCTCTCTATGAAAAGAGATTACGAAATATTGATGTATCCGATTCTAACGGAGAAAATGCTCAAATTGCAAGAGTCACAAAGTAAATATGCGTTCAAGGTGAGCTCTGATGCGAATAAAATCGAGATAAAAAATGCAGTCCAACGCCGATTTGATGTTGATGTGGAAAAAGTGCACATCATCAATGTAAAAGGTAAAACCAAGCAGATGAATACTCGGCGCGGCATCACTCGCGGCAGGCGGTCTGATTGGAAAAAGGCCATCGTTACGCTCAAAGAGGGGGACTCGATTGATTTCTTTGAAGGGGCTGCATGATTTTGGATATAATGCTTGATATTGGTTGTGGAGAAAAACAATGCCTGTAAAACATTTTAAACCTATTACACCATCATTGCGATTTAAGACGGTTTCTGCGTTCGAAGAGATTACCAAAGCGAAGCCTGAACGTTCGCTGGTAACGAAATTGAATAAAACCGGCGGACGCAATAATCGAGGTCGAGTGACAAGTCGGCATCGCGGCGGCGGTCACAAGCGCGCCTATCGCATCATTGATTTTAAAAGAGACAAAATCGACATTCCGGCGCGGGTAGCCGCTATTGAATACGATCCGAATCGATCGGCGAGAATCGCATTGTTGTACTACGTGGATGGTGAGAAAAGATACATTTTAGCGCCCGATGGCTTGAAAGTAGGCGATATGATTGTATCTGCTGATAAGGCCGATATTCGAGTCGGCAATTCAATGAAGTTGGCTAACATCCCTTTGGGTTCAGCAGTGCATAATATTGAACTAAAAATTGGGAAGGGCGGTCAAATCGCTCGCAGCGCTGGCGCTTATGCTCAGTTGGTAGCCAAGGAAGGAAAATACGCACAATTGCGCATGCCGTCCGGCGAAGTGCGCATGGCGCTTTTGGAATGCAAAGCCACACTGGGACAGGTCGGGAATTTGGAACATGAAAATATTACCATCGGCAAAGCCGGCAAAACGCGCTGGTTAGGACGTCGTCCCAAAGTACGCGGCGTGGCGATGAACCCCATCGACCATCCCATGGGCGGCGGCGAAGGAAAATCTTCCGGCGGCCGACATCCCTGTTCACCTTGGGGCCAAATGTCCAAAGGGCTAAAAACGAGGAAGAAAAAAAGTTCAGATGCACTAATTGTGAAACGAAGGAAAAAAAAGTAGGTAATTAAATATGGCACGATCGATTAAAAAAGGTCCTTACGTTGACGCTAAGTTACTGAAGAGGATTCAGGAACTCAACGATAAAAATCAGAAAAAGGTAATCAAAACCTGGTCGCGACGATCGACCATCACGCCGGATTTTGTCGGACACACGCTAGCGGTGCATAACGGCAATAAGTTTATTCCGGTTTTCATCAATGAAAATATGGTTGGTCATAAATTGGGTGAATTTTCCATCACCCGTACTTTCAGAGGTCATGCGGGCAAAGGTGATAAAAAGAGTCGTGTGCGATAACAAATTTTGAGCGAGAGCAAAATTAGGACGACCCTAACGGAGAAATATCAATGGAATCGAGAGCATTAGCAAAATATATCAGAATGTCGCCGCAAAAGCTGCGTCGCGTTGCAGAGTTGATTCGGGGGAAGAATGTCAGCGAAGCGCTAAACATTTTGCATTTTACCCCCAAAGCAGCGGCAGAGCCGATTGAAAAAACGCTGCGTTCTGCAGTCGCTAACATGCTGAACGACGAGAGAAGTTCAAAAGTGGACCCTGACGAGCTTTATGTCAAAGAAATTCGCGTGGATCAGGGCATGGCGCTGAAAAGATTTCGCTCGGCAGCTATGGGGCGCGCGGTGAAAATTCGGAAACCAACGAGTCATGTGTTCATAAAAGTTGCACAGATTGGCGAGTAAGAAATTTTAGGAGGGTCTTTTGGGACAAAAAGTAAATCCAATTGGTTTGAGATTAGGCATAAATCGAACCTGGGATTCAAATTGGTTTGATGAGCGCAATTTTGCCGAGAAACTTGCTGAGGATCTGAAACTTCGCAAATATATCCATGCCCGTCTCGACCATGCGGCGATTTCAAAAATAGTGATTGAGCGTACGGCAAAGAAAATTACTTTGACAATTCACACCGCCAGACCGGGAATCGTCATCGGCAGAAAAGGCGTTGAGGTGGATAAATTGAAAGTAGAATTACAGCGAATTACTAATCAGGAAGTTCAAATAAATATCGAAGAGATCAAACGTCCTGAGCTGGATGCTTATCTGGTGGCGCGCAATATTGCCAAACAGTTAGAGTCAAAAATCAGTTTTCGTCGCGCGATGAAAAAATCGATCATGTCGTCGATGCGCATGGGAGCGGAAGGAATTAAAATTTCCTGTGCCGGTCGATTGGGCGGCGCTGAAATGGCGCGCACCGAACAATACAAGGACGGCAGAATTCCTCTTCACACATTGCGTGCGGATATTGATTACGCCTATACAGTTGCCAAGACGACTTACGGAATCATCGGCGTGAAAGTTTGGCTGTGTCTGGGCGAGAAGTTTGAAAACTAGAGTGAATGAATAGAGGCTAAGGAAAAACGATCATGTTAATGCCGAAACGGACAAAATACAGAAAACAACAACGTGGAAGAATGAAGGGCAAAGCCCAGCGTGGTGCCACGGTTGCTTTTGGCGAATTTGGTTTGAAAGCCCTGGAACCGGCGTGGATTACCAGCAGACAGATTGAAGCGGCTCGTGTGGCGATAAATCGTTATATCAAGCGCGGCGGCCGTGTATGGATTCGCATTTTCCCCGATAAACCGGTCACAAAAAAGCCTGCTGAAACTCGTATGGGTAAAGGCAAAGGCGCGCCGGAATATTGGGTTGCCGTTGTAAAACCCGGACGGATTTTATTTGAAATTGAAGGTGTTCCTGAAGAAACGGCACGGGAGGCGATTCGGTTGGCTTCTCATAAATTACCAATCAAGACGAAGTTTGTGACGCGAACAGATGTTGGAGCGTAGGCATGAAAATAGAAGAAATTCTGGAAATGACACAAAAGGAGTTGCAAAATAGATTTGAAGATTTGCAGGAAGAAATGCAGAATCTTCGTTTTCAGCACGCAACTCATCAATTGGACGATCCGCTCAGGCTGCGCATGTTGCGCAAAGATATCGCGCGGATTAAGACAGTGCTGAAAGAATACGAAAAGGGCATTAGAGAGCCTCGTGTTTAAAATTAGAAATTCGGAGTGTTAAAAATTATGGCAGAACGAGGAAAGCGAAGATCGATTGTCGGACAGGTTGTCAGCGATAAAATGGATAAAACCAGAGTCATCAAAGTGGAGCATTATGTCCGGCATCCGCTGTATAAAAAATTTGTGAAAAAAAGCAGCAAATTCATGGCTCATGATGAGAAAAACGAGAGTCATGTCGGAGATGTTGTTTCCATCATGGAGACGCGTCCGTTGAGTCGAAGAAAACGCTGGCGTCTGGTGAAGATCGTTGAAAAAGCTAAATAGAGTGGTAAGTTAAACCTGATACTGGAAATTAAGGAGTACTGTACGAGCCATGATACAGGAATATAGTCGGTTAAATGTAGCGGATAACACTGGTGCGAAAAAAGTGATGTGCATTCGCATTTTGGGCGGTTCCAAGAAAAGATACGCCACTGTGGGCGATATTGTTGTCGTTTCTGTAAAGTCCGCTTTGCCAGGCGGCGCGGTGAAAAAAGGCGACAAGAGCAAAGCGGTGATTGTTCGCACCAAGAAAGAGATTGGCCGAAAAGATGGATCTTATATTCGCTTTGATGAAAACGCCGCCGTATTGATAACTGACCAGAAAGAGCCGAAGGGAACGCGCATTTTTGGACCTGTCGCTCGCGAGTTGCGGGAGCGACAGTTTATGAAGATCGTGTCTTTGGCACCCGAAGTGTTATAAAATGGAGTGGAGCGGTTATGCATATCAAAAAAGATGACATGGTAAAAGTTATTTCCGGCGATGACAAAGATAGGCAGGGAAGAGTATTGAAAGTTTTCCCTGATACCAATCGCATCATTGTGGAAGGTGTCAATTTTATAAAGAAACATACGCGACCAAATCAGAAACTGCCTCAGGGCGGCATCGTCGAAAAGGAAGCGGCGATTCACGCTTCGAACGCGATGGTAATCTGCCCGAAATGCGGCAAGTTAACTAAAACAGGCATGAAAGAAGTGAAAGACGAGACGACAAACAAAGTATCGCGTATTCGCTATTGTAAAAAATGTGGTGAAATGATTGTTTCAAGAACAGCTTAACCTTTTTAATTTTAAGAGGCAGGTAGAGAATGGAGTATTTTCCCAGATTATTAAAAAAATATCGCGCAGAGATTATTCCTGGCTTGCAGAAAAAGTTTAAATATAAAAATATCATGCAAGTGCCAAAATTGGAAAAGATTGTCGTGAACATGGGGGTTGGCGAAGCGATTGAAAATAGTAAAGCTCTTGACGCCGCCATGGAAGATTTAATGGTGATTACCGGGCAGCGTCCGAAAGTGACCCGCTCGAAAAAGGCAATTTCAAATTTTAAATTGCGCGCCGGTATGCCCATCGGCTGCTTTGTGACTTTGCGCGGCTGGCGGATGTACGAATTCCTGGATCGATTGATTAATATTGCAATTCCTCGAGTGCGAGATTTTCGCGGTCTCCCGGATAAATCTCTCGACGGACGCGGTAATTACAATATTGGACTAAAGGAGCAGATTGTCTTCCCCGAAATCGATTATGACAAAATTGACAAAATTCGCGGCATGAATATTACTTTTGTAACATCTGCAAAGAGCGATGAAGAGGCAATCGAATTGTTAAAAGGATTCGGGATGCCTTTTATAAAGCGGGAGCAAGCAAGCGAAGCAATAGAAGCATAAATCGAATAAATTAAGGAGAGAGCGACCTTGGCAAAGAAAGCACTCGTTGTAAAAGCCAAAAGAGAACCCAAATATAAAGTTCGAAAATATAATCGCTGTACGCGTTGTGGTAGACCGCGCGCCTATTATCGAAAATTCGGGCTTTGCCGTATCTGTTTTCGTGAGTTGGCGCATGAGGGACAAATCCCTGGCGTGGTCAAGGCAAGTTGGTAGCTTAAATTAAATTTAACGGAGAAAGTTTCATGTCTATGACAGATCCCATAGCTGATTACCTGACAAGGATCCGTAATGCGATCAAGGCAAAACACAAAAAAGTAGATATCCCTTTTTCGCGCGTGAAAGAAGAGATTACCAAAATTCTATTAGAATATCGATACATCAAAAATTATATTGTTATCGATGATGGTAAGCAGGGCTTAATTCGAATCTATTTGAAGTACGATGAGAGCGACAATACAGTGATTCATTCGCTGAAGCGAGTGAGCAAACCAGGTTTGCGTCATTATGTGAAATCAACGGAAATTCCCAGAGTTTTAAATAATTTGGGAATTGCGATTTTGTCCACTTCAAAAGGAATTGTCACTGATCGTGAATCTCGTCAGTACAAAGTTGGCGGCGAAGTGTTGTGCTACATTTGGTAAAATAATGAAGGAGTATAAAATTGTCTCGAGTTGGCAAAAAACCTATTGATGTCCCTAACGGAGTCATGGTGGAAATCGATCAAAATACTGTGAAGGTTTTTCAGGGCGATAAAGCGCTCCGGACAGATGTGCATCCGGATATTTCTGTGGAATACGATGCAGAAAAGAAACAAATCACAGTCGCGCGTCCCAATGATAGTCGGATTTTCCGCTCCTTGCACGGATTGTATCGTTCGCTGATTAGCAACATGGTCGTCGGCGTCACTGATGGTTTTACCAAAAAGTTGGAAATCGTTGGTGTCGGCTATCGTGCGGAGTTGAAAGGCAGAAATTTGCAATTGACTCTGGGCTTTTCTCATCCGATTTTGTTCAAGCCGCCGGAAGGGGTGCAAATCGCGTTAGAGACCCCGACAAAATTTTCTGTGAGCGGCATTGATAAGCAATTAGTCGGTCAGGTTGCCGCGAAGATTCGGTCATTCCGTCCGCCGGAACCCTATAAAGGCAAGGGAATTCGTTACGAAGGCGAATATGTGAGAAGAAAAGTCGGTAAATCAGCGGCGTAACGTGTGAATGTAAAATTTAGGGAATGAAGTAGTTATGAAAAAGATAAAAAATCTAAACGAAGCGGCGCGTTTGCGACGAAAAAAACATATCCGCAAAACAATTGCAGGCGTTCCGCAACGACCCCGGTTGGTCGTATTCCGCAGCGGAAAACATATTTACGCTCAGTTAGTTGACGATGTCAACCAAAAAACTTTAACGGGCGTGTCGAGCTTGTCAAAAGATCTGCAGTCGGAAATCAAGAAATCGGGCGACAGGGTCGAAATGGCGCGCATCGTTGGCAAAGGTATTGCGGCAAAGGCCAAAGCGATGAAGTTGGAAGAAGTTGTTTTTGATCGCAACGGCTACATCTATCACGGCCGGATAAAAGCCGTCGCCGAGGGCGCTCGAGAAGGCGGGTTGAAATTTTAACCAAAATTGGAGATCTAAGTAGTGAGACGAAATGCTGAACGTATTAATCCAAATGAACTGGATTTGAAAGAAAAAGTCGTCCATATAAATCGAGTCGCCAAAGTTGTCAAAGGTGGTCGAAATTTTAGCTTCAACGCGATAGTGGTCGTCGGCGACGGCAGTGGGCACGTCGGCGTTGGCCTGGGCAAAGCGAACGAAGTTACCGAAGCGATCACGAAAGGCTCGGAAAACGCCAAAAAGAATTTGGTCCATGTTCCGCTGATCAGAGGAACTATACCGCACCAAATTACTGCAAAATATGGCGCAGCAAAAGTATTTCTGAAACCAGCATCTCCAGGTACCGGCGTTATCGCTGGCGGACCTGTGCGTGCGGTCATGGAGGCGGTTGGCATTCAAGATATTTTAACTAAATCCATCGGTTCGGCAAATCCCCACAACGTCGTCAAAGCGACGATGCAGGCGTTGATTGATTTGCTGGATGTAAATACTGTGGCGAAAAAACGCGGGATTCGTTTCAACGAAGTTTTTGATAAGCCGTTATCTTAATTAATTTGACGTTAAAACTTAACAAATTGAGTTTTGGAAATGGCCGGAAAAAAGAAAAAAATTAGAATTACTTTGACAAAGAGTCCCATCGGTTATCATTTTAAGCAAAAAGCGACTGTGCGAACTCTTGGTTTGCGAAGGTTACACCAAACTGTGGAACAAACAGACACGCCTCAGATTAGAGGAATGATAAACAAAATTAGTCATCTGGTAACTGTGGAAGAAGTAAAATAAAAGATTGAGGCATATATGAATTTAGGTACGTTGACTTATGCGCCGGGTTCTCGAAAAAAGAGAAAAAGAATCGGTCGCGGGGAAGCCTCAGGGCAGGGTTGTACTGCTGGCAAAGGACACAAGGGGGCGCGTTCTCGTTCGGGATTCAAATCCAAATTAGGATTTGAGGGCGGTCAAACACCGCTGCAGCGCCGCATGCCGAAAAGAGGATTTTTTAATCGATTTCGCGTTGAATATCAGGTGGTCAATTTGAGGGACCTGGAACGGGTGAAAGATGTGAAAAAAATTGATCCGCAGGTTCTTTTTGCGCGGCGCTTGATTCGCAAAAAAAATAAACCGGTGAAAATTCTTGGTGTTGGCGAGATTAATTTTCAGATTGAAATTGCGGCTCATGCTTTTAGCAAAGCCGCTAAAGAGAAGATTGAGGCAGCCCAGGGGAGGATTTCTGTTTTATGATAAAAAGTCTGCAGAGTATTTTTCACATTCCTGATTTGAAGAAACGGATTCTTTTTACGCTGTTCATTCTGGTGATTTATCGCGTTGGCGGCCATATTCCGGTGCCGGGCATTAACGGAAGAGTTCTTTTTCAATTTTTCCAGAACATGGGCGGAGGCGGTATTTTTAGCCTTTACGATATGTTCGCCGGCGGAGCGCTGAAACAGGCGACTGTTTTTGCTCTGGGGATCATGCCCTACATTTCCGCGTCGATTATTTTGCAGTTACTGGGGGCAGTTGTTCCTTATTTTCAGAAATTGCAAAAGGAAGGCGAAGAAGGCCGGAAAAAAATTACACAGTACACACGATACGGAACCGTGGCTATTAGCGCGTTACAAGCTTACGGTTTAGCCGTGTTTTTGCAAAGTATCGAACCGGTGAATGGTCAGGTCGTTGTACCCAATCCCGGAATGATGTTTAAGATTTTTACCGTGATCACGATGACGAGCGGATGTGTTTTAATCATGTGGTTGGGCGAACAAATCACGGAACGCGGTATTGGTAACGGAATCTCGTTAATCATTTTTATCGGCATTCTCGCCAGATTTCCTAACGCGATCGGCACTGAAGTTACTCAATTAATTGGCGGTAATCGGGCTTTGCTAATGGAAGTGTTCTTATTTGGGCTCATGGTGCTGACTATCGCTGCGGTGGTGTTGTTGACGCAGGGAACGAGAAAAATTCCGGTTCAATACGCTAAACGGGTCGTCGGGAGAAAAATTTACGGCGGTCAGAGCACGCATATTCCGTTGCGCGTGAACACCGCCGGCGTGATGCCGATCATTTTCGCCCAGTCGATTATGTTCATTCCTAATACGATTCGGACTTTTTTCCCGGACAGTGATTTTGTGGGAGTCATCTCCGGATATTTTTCATATACTTCCGTTGTCTATTGGATGGTTTACGGCGTGATGATTGTATTTTTTACCTATTTTTACACCGCTATCGCTTTTAATCCGGTGGACGTTGCAGATAACATGAAAAAACAGGGCGGATTTATCCCTGGTGTGCGTCCCGGAAAACGGACAGCGGAGTTCATTGATAATATTTTGACGCGAATTACTCTGCCGGGGTCGGTATTTCTGGCATTAGTCGCTATTTTTCCGTATTTTCTGATTAAGTTCACCAATGTATCGTTCACTTTCGCCACATTCTTCGGTGGAACGTCGCTGTTGATTGTCGTTGGTGTGGCGCTGGATACGATTCAACAGATTGAATCTCATTTATTGATGCGTCATTACGACGGATTTTTGAAAGCAGGAAAGTTAAAAGGACGCAGACGTTTCTAATTGAGCTGAAAATCAGTTTGCTGAGGTCGCAATCATGATTTTGATTTTGGTGGGCGCCCCGGGCACAGGAAAAGGGACCCAGGGCAAATTGTTAGCTGAACGATATCAAATACCTAATATTTCCACCGGCGATATTTTGCGTGCGGCAATCCAGCAGGAGACTGAATTAGGGAAAAAAGCAAAATCGTTCATTGATAGAGGGGAGTTGGTTCCTGATGATGTCATGATCGGCATTATTCGGGAGCGGCTTGGCGCTGAAGATTGTAAGAAGGGGTTTATTTTAGACGGATTCCCCCGAACGGTGAGACAGGCTGAAGCGCTGGAAAAATTGTTTGAAGAAAGTGCGCTTTCACTGGATCACGTGATTGGTCTTGAACTGCCGGAAGAAGTGATCGTGAAAAGATTGTCCAACCGACGCGTTTGTTCAGAATGCGGGAAAGTTTACAATCTGATTACCGACCCGCCTCCTCCGGACATGCGTTGCGAAAAATGTGGCGATGAGATTATTCAACGATCTGACGACACAGAAGAGACAGTGCGGAACAGATTACGCGTGTACGCCGAGGAAACCGAGCCGCTGATTGATTTCTATCGGCGCCGGGGAAAATTGAAAGTATTCGATGCTGACGGTACGATTGAAGAGATACAGAAGAAACTTGTCGATTTTTTAGAAAAGACTAAATGATTATTCTGAAGACTGACCGCGAAATTGAGCTGATGCGGAAAAGCGCCGAGATTCTGATTGCAACATTCAAAATTGTTGATAGCTTGATCGAGCCCGGCATCCGCACTGAAGTGATTGACCGGGAAGTTGAAAAATTTATCCGCTCCAAAGGGGCGAGACCGGCGTTTAAAGGGTACCACGGCTATCCGGCAAGCGCTTGTATTTCCATTGACGATGAGGTGGTGCACGGGATTCCGGGCGAGCACAAGTTAAAGTCAGGACAGATCGTTGGTGTGGATATTGGCGTAGAGCTGAATAAATATTTTTCCGATGCGGCGAAGACTTATGCTGTCGGCGAGATTTCCGCGGAAAAAAAGAGATTGATGGCTGTTACGGAGCAATCGTTAGGAAAAGGGATAGAAGCGGCAGTCGCCGGCAATAGATTGTCAGATATTTCGTTCGCAGTTCAGTCCTTCGTTGAAGACGCCGGTTATTCAGTTGTTCGCGAACTTGTGGGGCACGGAATTGGCAGAGACCTGCACGAAGACCCGCAAGTGCCAAATTACGGAAAAGCGGGGCGAGGCCCGAGATTGAAGCCGGGGATGGTTTTGGCGATTGAGCCGATGGTGAATATGGGAGCGTGCGAAGTCGTTTTTGAAGATGATAATTGGACGGTACGCACGGCCGATAGTTTGGCGTCCGCTCATTTTGAGCACACCGTTGCCATCACTGAAAATGGCAATGAAATTTTAACGTTAGGAAGATAAAAAACCAGGGAGTTTACTTATGCCAAAAGAAGAAGCAGTAAAAGTTGACGGGACAATTGTGGAAACATTGCCCAATGCTTCTTTCAAGGTGGAGTTGGAGAATGGCCATCAGGTGTTGGCGCACATTTCCGGCAAGATGAGGATGCATTTTATTAAAATTTTGCCAGGAGACAAAGTGACGGTCGAGCTTTCGCCGTACGATTTGACACGAGGAAGAATTACTTACCGATATAAATAGAAAATAAAAATTGATAAAAGAAAGCGGATGGTGAAGTCATGAAGGTGCGATCTTCAGTAAAAAAAATCTGTGATAATTGTAAAGTGATTAAGAGGCGCGGCAAAGTGCGGGTGATTTGCAAAAATCCGCGTCATAAACAGGTGCAAGGTTGAGAATAATTTTTAGGAGGCTGTTTTGGCTCGTATTTCAGGAGTAGATTTACCTAACGATAAGCGAATCGAAATCGCGCTCACGTACATTTATGGCATTGGGAAAACGTCGGCAAAACAAGTGATTTCCCAAGCAAATATAAATCCCGATACGCGAGTAAAAGATTTGACTAACGAAGATATTGGCAGAATCCGGAACGCATTGTCTGATTATAAGATAGAAGGTGCTTTGCGAACGGAAGTGTCTATGAATATCAAACGTTTGATGGATATTGGATGTTATCGGGGCTTGCGTCATCGTCGCGGTTTGCCTGTTCGTGGGCAGCGGACTCATACTAATGCCAGAACGCGTACCGGCAAACGCCGGGCTGTCGGCGCAAAGAGGAAAACAAGATAATAAATTTTATGAATGATATATTAGTGTTGGAGGTAAATGTTGGCTGGTCCTAAAGGAAAAAGAACAAAAAAGCGTGAGCGCGTCGAAGCGAATGGCGTTGCGCACATCAAAGCCACTTTTAACAATACAATTGTGACGTTAACGGACAACTACGGTAATGTAATTTCCTGGGCCACGGCAGGCCGTGCAGGATTTAAAGGCTCTCGCAAGAGTACGCCGTTTGCCGCCCAGTTAGCAGCGGAAGCTGCTGCAAAAGAGGCAATGGATCTTGGCCTGCGCAGAGTCGAGGTTTTAGTCAAAGGGCCTGGCGCTGGACGCGAAGCCGCCGTCAGAGCCATTCAAGCGGCTGGTTTGGAAATAGCGGCGATCAAGGATGTTACCCCGATACCTCATAATGGATGTCGTCCACCAAAAAGACGACGGGTATAAGCGGAATCAACCAATATTGAATAATTAAGCTTGGAGATGGTTATTAATGGCAAGATATAAAGGACCTGATTGTAAATTGTGCCGGAGAGAAGGACAAAAGCTATTCTTGAAGGGAATCAAATGTCATTCTAATAAGTGCCCTTTCGACAAAAAGGGTTACGCTCCCGGACAGCATGGTCGTTCGAGACGCTTCAAACAGTCAGAGTATGGGATTCAGCTTCGAGAAAAACAAAAAGTGCGCCGCATCTACGGCATTTTGGAAGCGCAGTTCCGCAATTATTTTGCGAAAGCTGACAGAATGAAAGGCATCACCGGCGAGAACTTGTTGAAATTATTGGAAAGTCGGCTGGATAATGTTGTCTACCGTTTGGGTTTTGCATCTTCTCGAAAAACAGCGCGGCAGTTTGTTCTACATCGTCATTTCTTGGTCAATAATCGCCCCGTGGATATTCCTTCATTCGTACTGAGACCCGGCGATGTTGTTCAAGTCCGTGACAAAAGCAAAAAGATGAAAGCGATTCATACTTCTCTCCGCCGCATGAAAGATGATCGGATGTATTCATGGTTAAGTTTGGATAAAGCGAATTTGACCGGCACTTTTTTGAATGCTCCGAATCGCGAGGATATTCCGGATGAGATCAACGAATCGCTAATCGTTGAGTTGTATTCGAAATAATCATTTTTGCTATTAAATAGAGTAACTTGAAACCTCAATTTTTGAGGAGTTAGCGTAATATGAATTGGCTAAATTTTAAAATGCCCGAAAGCATCGACTTAGATGAATCGACATACACTAATCGGTACGGTAAGTTCGTCGTGCAGCCATTAGAGCGGGGATTTGGCACGACACTGGGAAATTCATTACGTCGTGTTTTGCTTTCTTCGCTTCCGGGGGCTGCGATTACATCGATTCGTGTGGACAAGGTGCTGCATGAATTTTCCACAATCCCAGGGATGGTGGAAGATGTGACCGATATGATTTTAAATTTAAAACAAGTCAGGATTAAACTGATTAATAAGCGACCGGATAAGGTTGTTCTTGAACTCAAAGGCGCCAGAGAGTTTGTCGCCGGAGATATTGCTAACGGAAAAACCGATTTTGAAATTCTCAATCCTGATTTGCATATTGCCACTTTGAATGAAGATGCGGATTTTCGGTTGGAATTGCGGATTGGTAGGGGCAAAGGATACGTTCCGGCGGAAGAAAACAAATTGCCGGATCAACCCATCGGTACTATTCCTATCGACGCGATATTTTCTCCGGTCACTCGTGTCAGCTACGTGGTGGAAAACACTCGTGTGGGACAGAAAGTGGATTATGAGCGATTAATCCTGGAAGTCCGCACCGACGGTAGCATCACTCCGGACGACGCGCTTACTTATGCCGGAAAGATTTTAAAGGATCATATTCAATTGTTCATCAATTTTGATATCGAGCAGGAGCCGGAAGAGGAACCGGATATTGACGAAGAAGTTGTCCGAATCCGAAAATTGCTGAGAATGAGCGTCGATGAGTTGGAATTGTCGGTCAGATCCCACAATTGTCTGATGGCGGCGAATATTAAAACCATCGGCGATCTGGTTCGTCGTGATGAACAGGAGATGTTGAAGTTTAGAAATTTCGGCCGGAAATCATTGACGGAATTGTCCAAGATTCTGGAAGAAAAAGGTTTGCATTTTGGCATGGATGTTGAAAAATACTTAAAGTCGGATAATTATTGATTGAAGGATTGATCTTATGAGACATCGTAAAGCATTCAATAAACTTAATCGCACGGCGAGCCATCGGAAAGCATTGTTGTCCAACCTGGCGACGCAGCTGCTTACTTATAAAAGGATAAAAACAACCGCGCCAAAAGCAAGAGCGCTTCGGCCTGTTGTAGAGCGGTTAATTACGTTCGCCAAAAAAGGAACGTTGGCCGCTCGGCGTCGTGTTTTGAGAACGGTGAGGGATAAAAAAGTCGTCAAATCGCTGTTCGACGAAATCGCTCCCACATTCGAAAATCGCCAGGGCGGATATACAAGAATTATTAAATTAGGTCAACGCGCCGGCGACGGTGCTGAAATAGCGTTCATCGAATTGGTCGGCTTCGAAGGCGTCAAAAAAAGCAAGAAGCAGAAATCGAAAAAAGAGTCGAAAAAGAAACAGCGAACCGATGAAGAGGAATCAGATTAAGAATCTCAGTTAAAAAAAAAGATTTTCTTTCGACAGGCTATTCCGAAAACGACAAAAAAGCAACCTTGATCATAAGGTTGCTTTTTTTGTTTTTGGGCAATGGATTCCCAAAGAAGGTCATTGCAAAAAATGCAGTATAATTTATTGCTTAAAATGGCGAGTTCCGCAGAAATATTGTGGGGTTTAGTTTTATGAATTATAAAAAAAGCCCCCGCATAATTAGCTCACGCGGGGGCTTGGAAAATTACAACATGAGAAGCTATTTCAATAACGTCATCATCTTGGTCACTTTCACGTTGCCAACTTCGAGGCTGTAAATGTAATTGCCAGTGGCTACGCGATGACCGAAATTGTCCGTCGCATCCCAGATAGCCCGATGCGTACCGGCAGCCTGGTATTTGTCATCCACCAGAGTTCTTACTTCCTGACCCTGCAAATTGTAAATGCGAATGGTCACGTTCTTGTCCAACGGGAGAGTGTAGTCGATCGTCGTCGTCGGGTTGAACGGGTTCGGGAAGTTTTGTGCCAGTTTGTAGTCGTTAGGAGTGATGATGCGATATTTGTGTTCGGTGACGCCGGTACCGCCAGTGTATTCAAAAACATAGAGCCAGGAATTTGAATAGGGCGATTCAATCATCGAGGTCACGATTTCCTGATTGCCGTCACCATCCAGATCCGCATGCGGCACCATAATTCCGAATGATCCATGAACTGCAGTCAGAACGCCATTGCTGTAATAGTCGCCATAGACAAAATCGCGATCGGCGAATACTTCTTTCATTGTCCAACTGGACTGCGCCATCATGTCTGCTCCGCCGCCGTTGTATTCCAGGCTGCGAACTGCGCCGCGAGCGTAAAGCGTGAAATAGAATTCAGGATTTCCGTCGCCGTTGAGATCACCAACATCGCCAGTAAGTCCACTACCGCCTGCGTCGTCGCGCAAAAAGGCATAATGATCGGGATTGGTAATGTCAAGGTCATGAATATTCGCTGGGGAATTAACCAGATAAATGGTCGCGTTCCAGTAAGAATTGAAAATCAATTCATCGTCGCCGTTGCCATCAACATCGGCAACGCCGAGACCTTTATAAACGACTTCGTCTGTCATTGTTTTATCTGCCAAAAAGACAGTCTCATCGTAGGTGTCGGGAGCAGTGGCTTCGAAAATAGAAAGCTGTCCGTTATTCCAGGTAGTGAAAATGGCTTCCTTTTGGCCATTACCATTGATGTCAGCGACGCGCGCCATTTTCGGTGATCCGGTACATTCTCCGGAAGCGCGATGCTGAGCTAATTCAACCAACCAGGTCGGGAAACCAGTCAGTTCACCGTCGATACAGGAGAAAATGTACAGACCATCGCCGGATGTACCGCCAGCGTCGGAAGGCCAGAGCACTTCCTGATGCCCGTCTTGATCAACATCTTCGACCCAGATACCTTCAGTCCTGTTGCAAGCAGTCAGACGAGAATCGATTTGACCAGCAGGCAAAATATAGGTAGGCCCGCCGTCGATTCCAAAACCATTATCCGTAGATCCGTCCCATTCAAAGAAATAGAAGCCGATACTGTCCGGATTGGCAGAAATATCGGTTCCGCCCATAAGCATGACGAATTCATCCAACCCATTTCCATCCACATCGCTTACTTTGATGTCGCGGGGGCTGGAGCCGGAAGCCGGAGCGCCTGGTTTGTATGAGTACACCCATTCCACAGTGTTGTCATCGACAACTTCGTAAACGTGGAATTTACCGTTGTATTCTGTACAAGCAATTTCGGGTTTGCCGTCCTGATCAACGTCGGAGCCGGCAAAAATACCGCGCGGATTTGAATGCACCGGATCGACAGTCAGGTCTGTGTCCGGACTATCGTGCCACATTATGCTAAAGCCAGCGTCGGGCAGATATTCGTGTTCAATAATGCGCAGATAGTGCTCGTCGCCGCTACCGCTGTAGATGAGCGCTACTTCGTCTTCGCCATCGCGGTCGAAATCGCTCACGCACATGTGCTGCATTCTCTGGGTTGTATCGGTGTAAATTGTGTAAGCATCCCAATTTGCGGGATCGCCTGGAGCATTCGGATCAGCAGTTTCACCGCGAGGTCCAGTGTATTCCAGGTCCATCAAATAATTACCGGAAGCGGCAAAAATTAAATCGGGACCATCTGATCCAAAGCCGTGATCAATATCGCCGTAAGCCAAACCGGTCAGATTCCCGCCGTCCGGATTTACCCAGATTTCATGGACATTTGTCGAATCAATTAGGCTTAATTCGCCTGGGTTGGTAACGATGAAAATTTTCCCTGGGCTACTTCTTCTGGCGTAAATTAATTCTGCTAAACCATCGCCGTTGATGTCGCGGGCGCCCATACCGCGCAGGCAGTAGCCATCGACATCGCGAGACATGTGCAACTCCGGGTATTTTGTGTAACTGTCTTCCTCTCCGCTGCATTCGTAGATACGAATGCTGTTGTAATCGGATGTTCCCACCGCGAAATCGCCCAGGCCGTCGTTGTCCATATCGCCGTAAGCAAATCCCCAGGGGCTGTATTTCAATGTATCGGTGTATTCGGTTTCAAAAATCGGGAAACTGAGATCTCCGCCGGTTTCTTCCACGACCCAAACGATATCTTCGCGTGTTTCGCCGATGATCAATTCCGTGTTCGGATCAGTGTCCACATTTGCGGCAAAAATACAGGAAATGCTGCCGCCGAGACCATTTACGTCATAGGTTGTTGCGTTTTCAGGCCCCATAGGAAAAGGAAAGCCATCAGTGATGGTGGTATCTTTTTCCCAAATCCAAATGCCTGGAGGTGCCGGGCCTGTGGGCTGGGCAACGCCTGCAATCAATTCGGGTAATCCGTCGCCATCGAGATCCGCGTCAGGACTTGTGGCGAAGAGGACATAGCTGTAGGTACATTCGTCGATGTAGGAATACCAGACAACTTTGTAATTGTCATTGGCGTCGGCTTCCACGACGAAATACCAGGCGCCCTGTACCGGGTCGTCAGCAGCACAGAAAATTTCATTTCTGCCGTTGCCGTCAAAATCCGGCAAAGTTCGCGTTGCCCACAGTGTGTAAGGAATACCGTTAGGAAAGTCGAGTTTGTCGGATGACCACGTGAGATTAAATTTGTTTTCACCTTCTTCTGCTGCAAAAAGCGTGTACGATACAACTAGCAGCAGCATCATGGTAACAATTAGTAGCTTGTTTCGATGCATTGGAACCTCCTATAAAATTACTCAGGGGTTAAATGAATTAGTATTAAGAAAAGAAATACTTAGCGGATTGTGCGCATCACCTCCTTTAAGGAATTTTTACTCAAAGTATTTGTGGAAAAATTTTATTAGAAGAGAGTTTTTCAAATTGTTCATTTTGTAGATGAGTATCATGTGGTATTTTCCGTGACAATCAGTGTTAGCTCAAGTTTGAAACTTGAAATCGGGACTCAGGTTGACCCTTGTAATAGATTATAATAAAAAAAAATCTAAATGTCAAATAAAAAATTAAAATAGTTTAATTTTTCACTTGACTAACTAACTTTGTTTTATTAAATTGTATCTAAAACCAAAGTCAATTTATCAATCAATAAGATTGGAGGATAAAATTGTCGAGCAAAAAAATTCTATTAATGATTTTAATCTTCTGCCTTTTTGTGCTGACGACATCCTGGGCCGGGATCACCGGTAAAATTGCCGGTTACGTCAAAGATGCAGAAACAGGCGATCCTTTGCCAGGGGTGAACGTCATGATCGAAGGCACGACTCTGGGGGCGTCCACAGGCCTCGACGGTTCGTATTACATCATCAATATTCCGCCCGGCGTTTATAGCGTCAAGGCGAACATGATGGGATACGGCCCGGTGTTGAAAACTGGAGTGCTGGTAAAAGTGGGTCTGACCACTGAGGTCAACTTTGCACTTAGCTCTGCTGTTCTGGATTTGGGCGCGGTTGTCGAGATTGTTGCCAAAAGGCCTATTGTTCAAAAAGATTTGACTTCCGGGCGCTCTGTGATCACCTCAGAGGAAATTAAAGAAATGCCTGTGGAAACATTCCGCGGCGTATTGTCAACAAAAGCAGGTATCACGACGGGCTCGAACGGCGCTATTCATATTCGTGGCGGTCGTTCCAATGAAATCGCCTACTTGATTGATGGTATTGCCATGTCCAATCCTTTCTGGGGTGGTATGTCCGCAGTTATTGAAAATACAGCGATTCAAGAGTTACAGGTCGTCAGCGGGACGTTTAATGCTGAATACGGAAAAGCGATGTCCGGCATCGTCAATATTGTCACGAAAGAAGGCGGAAAAGATTATCACGGCAATTTTACCACTTACTTTGGCGATCGCGTGAGTACGCACAAAGATATTTTTCTGAATATCGAGGACGTCAATCCGCTCAGCCAAACAAATTTTGACGTCAGTTTGAATGGCCCCGTACCGACATTGGGGAACAAAGTTACTTTCTTTGCTTCCGGGAGATATTATAATGAGAAGGGATACCTTTACGGAAAACGGGAGCACAATCCAGGGGATGCAATTTTTGTAGAACCGGCTTCTGCCAGATCCCTGGCGCAAAGCCCTTACAATGATGGCCGGATTCATTTTCTGGAACCGTTCACAGATAGAAATAAAAATGGGCAGTTTGATTTAGGGGAGCCATTCACAGACATCAATGGTGATGGCCAGTATCAACCTGGTGAGCCTTTTGAAGATCTCGACGGAAACGGTTACTATACGGAAACCGAGCCTTTCGAGGATCTGAACGGTAATGGCCTCTGGGATACCGGATTCAGCGGAGATAACAAATTAGTCCCAATGAACCCGTATCGGAAGTTTTCCGGTCAGGCGAAAATTACTTTTCGTCTCAGCCCCCAATTTATTTTTCGTTACACAACTCTTTATGACAAAATAAAAAACAGAAGTTATAGCCATATTTACAAATACAACCCCGACGGCATTCCGACGACCTATCAGTGGTCACTGACTCATAAACTGGATTTTACGCATCAAATATCTCGAAGCACGTTTTATGAGGTAAAATTTGCTCACTACGAGAATGATTATAAGCGATATCTGTACAAAGACTGGCAGGATCCGCGCTATTTGCCAAATATTCTCATTTCCAGTACCCCGGGGAATGAATTTTATGGCGGCGGCATGAATAAAACCCATACGTATCGGAATTCCAAAACTTCTGTGCTTCGATTCGATCTGACAAGCCAAGTGAATAAGCACCACCAGGTGAAACTGGGTTTTGAAGGTCGCTACCATGAGCTTTTCTATCATAGCTACTATATTGATATTAGCGAAACTTATGGCTGGGTTCCGACAATTCACACGCCGGAAACCAGCACTTCCAATAATATGTACAACCGCTATCCTCGCGAATTTGCCGCCTACATTCAGGATAAAATTGAATTGAAAGACATGATCATCAATATCGGCTTGCGCTACGACTATTTTAATTCAAATTGGAAAGTTGCGGCCGATAACAAGGATCGTTTGCTGATCGCCGGCAAAAGAGAATCGTTGGCTGAATTAAAATTAAAAAATGCGACGGCAAAGAATCAATTGAGTCCACGATTGGGAATAGCCTATCCCATTACTGACCGCGGAACAATTCATTTTTCGTACGGTCATTTTTTCCAGATGCCTCCGTTCGCGTACTTGTATGCGAATCCCGAGTTTGAGGTCGTCAGCGGACGTTTTAAATCTGTGTTAGGAAATGCAGATTTAAAACCCCAGCAAACCGTCATTTACGAAATCGGCCTGCAGCAGCAGGTATCTGACGATATCGGAATTGAGGCTATCGCTTTTTACAAAGATATCAACGATTGGCTGGGAACCGAGGTTTTCGAGCTTTACACTCGCGGTGATTATTACAACCGTTACGCGACGCTTGATTTTGGAAATGTCAAAGGTTTTACTCTCTCTATTGAAAAGCGTCGTTCAGGGTATTTATCAGGTTCTCTGGACTATACCTATTCTGTCGCCGAGGGAAATTCCTCTAATCCTCTTTCAAAATTTTATGATTTGCAAAGTATTCCGCCGGTGGAAACTGAAAAAAGGGTTGTGCCACTGGACTGGGATCAAACCCATACTTTGAATTTCACAGTGACGGTCAGCCAGGCGAAAAAATGGGGAATCAGTCTGATCGGCAGAATGGGATCGGGCTTGCCATACACACCCTCGCGCGATGCGATTCGGATTGACGCTGAGAATAGCGAGCGCAGACCGTCGCAGATGACCTTTGATCTTCAGGCGCACAAAGATTTTTATTTTTCCAACAATCGCTACGCCACGCTTTTTATTAAAGTGTACAATCTTTTTGATCGCTTGAATGAGATATTAATCTATTCTGATACGGGAAGAGCAACTTATGCGCTTTATCCGAGTACCGATCATGGCGACGAATATGGACGTCATTATTTGAAAGATTATTTGACCCGTCCTAATTATTATTCTTCGCCGCGTTCAGTGAGATTGGGCATGTCATTTGGTTTTTAAAAGTAAACGGATAATTTTGGATTAATTTCCGTTTTTTGCAATAGAAAATAACAAAAATTATTAGGGAGATAAAATTAAATGACTTTGAAAAGATTTTTAGCGGGAATATTGCTGCTGCTGTTGAGCGCAACTCTTTTTGTGGGATTGGCGCAGAATCCGCTTCCGCCTTATCCCAAAAAATCCGATCCGCCGGAGGTCTGGCAGGAATACCGCAGACAGCAAACGCAACTCAGAAAAATGCTATTGGGCGATCACGATTGGCGCAAGGAAGGAATCCACAATGGTAATCAGGTTTCCACGGTATTTTACAATTACGGGACTATTGGTCAGCCCGGTAATCGCGCTTCTCTCGTCTGGCCCAAAGGATTCGGATATGATTATGGCTATGAATTTGGCGTTTTGATTGCTGCGGAAGTTTTTGACACAACCGGCATGAGAAGGCACATCATTTCCGAAGGTTTGGATTATGGCGGAGACACGTCTCCTTCCGGCTTGCCCTGGGGCTTTGAACCATTACCCGGCTACGCGCGCTTTGAGCAGCCATCCATTGCTATGAGCGATGATAAATCGACATGGCCTAATAGTTGGCCTAATCGTCCTTCTAATTGGGACGGTCATTGGATTGCTGAATATGGATTGGATGCTTCGACTGCTGACCAGGAAAGTTATTTTATTATGGATGATGCTGCCAATGCTGAGTTTGCTTTTTTCCCGAATCCGATAGCAGAGCCTGATCGGCGCGGTGTAGGAGTGGAAGTCGAATCTCGGGGCTATCAGTGGCACCAAACATTGGCGCAGGATTGTATCTTTTTTATCTACAATGTCAAAAATGTGGGCGCTGATACGCTGCAAAAAGTATATTTAGGAATGTACGGCGATCCGCATATCGGCGGATCATCTGATTACGATGATGATGTTGGCGCCTGGGATACGAAATACGACATGGTTTATGCCTGGGACAAAGATTTCCGTGGTAGACCTAATGCCTGGCGGCCCGGGTATTTGGCGTACAAATATTTGGAGAGTCCCGGCGAGCCTTATGATAATATTGATAATGATGAGGACGGATTAGTTGACGAATCCATGCAAGATAATATTGACAATGATCATGACTGGGATCCTGAAGTTGACGACGTTGGCGCTGACGGCATAGATGCGGATGCCAATCGAAACGGTATCCAAGATGGGAATGAAGAATGGGATTACGGCGAAAAAGACGGCATCCCGACGCATGGCGAGCCAAATTTTGATGAAACTGATCTCGACGAAGCCGACCAGATTGGGTTGACTTCTTTTGCTGTGTATGAATACGCAAGTATGACGCCAGCGCAGGACGAGGCGACATGGGCGAAAATGGTTTCCGGAGTGTTTGACACTACCGATTTGGCAACGCCTAAGGATAATGTATTCCAGTACGGCTCAGGTCCGATCAAGATGGGGCCTGGTGACAAACGACGTTTTTCCATTACATTGTTTTTTGGCTACGACGTAGATGACTTGTTCCGCAGCGCAGCAACGGTGCAGAGAATTTACAACGAAGGCTATCGCTTCACCAAAGCGCCGGAAAAACCAAAAGTAACAGCGGTCGCCAAAGACGGTCGGGTAACGCTTTATTGGGACTCCTTCGCCGAACACTCCCGCGATCCGATTCAAGGCTACGATTTTGAGGGGTACAATATTTATCGTGGCACAGACCCGGGATTGAGCGATGCCTATGTCATTACAGACGCTCAGGGAAATCCGACATTGTACAAGCCCATTGCTCAATTCAATATGCCCGGAGATGGTTGGTTCGGTCCCCATCCCGTGGAAACGGAAAATGGAATTCATTTTTTCATGGGAAAAGATGATACTTCGGCTTTGCGCCATTCCTGGGTTGACACGACGGTTACCAACGGCCAGACTTATTACTACGCTGTCGTTTCTTTTGATCACGGCGATTCCGTTGATATTGCCCCCACGGAATGTCCCTGGGAATTTGATGAATACCCGCCATTTTCCGGCAATTATCTACCGACAGTAAACACCGCGATCGTTACCCCGCAGGCTCCTGCTGCCGGTTACGTACCTCCTACTGTGGAAAACGAAAAAATAGATCACGTGGGCCCGGCGACAGGCAAAATCGACATTTCTTTTCTGGACCCGGACAAAGTTAAAGACAATCATATTTACAAAGTTGTTTTTGATAGCAGCGAATCGGAAGGGACGACATTTAATTTGTGGGATGCCAGTGTGCAAGTCGCTGAATTGCTCCCGGTGACAATTCGTTATGAATATACCAAATGGGATACGACAGTTGTCCCGCCGATGCCAGTTGACTCTGTCAGATGGGCGACACTTAAGCTGTCGCATCCGAATACTATTGATAACGCGTATTTTGAAGTTTTCAACGCTGATAGTTCCTACAAATTCCCCCGTGACACCAGTCTGTTTGAATTGAATCCGGCGAAAGGGTGGGTTGTCATCAAGGATACGGATCAAATGCCTGTCGATCAGCTTTATTATGTTAAATATCAATATTATTTGATTGCAAATTCTCCTTATGTCGATGGGACAGATAACAATCCGTTCGTTGATGGATTCCGAATTTTAGTGAAAAATGATCCGTTAACAATTGATTACAAGGGAACCGGATTCATCAAGGGGAATAGCAATTACAATGTGGCCGTTGGCAAGTATCCCAATCAGGGAATTGAAGTGCCTTATGATTATTGGATCGTGCTCACTGATACGGTTGCCACGATTTCTTACAATAAAAAACCGTGCAAATTTTATGTTTTGAATGTAACGGACAGCACCGAGGCGCAATTTGTTTTTCAGGATGCGGATAAGGATTCTGCAATTTCCAACGGCGATATTCTCTTTCCGATCATAATGCTCAACAATCGTCCGCGTGGTACCTGGCAGGCGAGATTTATGGCGCCGCGGGACAGCATTGTGTTGGTCGATTCACTGACTGCAGACGGTTACGCAGTTTATGATAAGGAAGGTGAAAAAATAAGAATTCCTGTCGATACTATTTTTGTGGAAAAAGTTCCGCCGGAACCCGGCGACATCTTTCTTATTCATACGAAGAAACCGTTCACAAACAAAGATGTTTACAGTTTCACTACGAAAAGATCGTACATTGAGCCGAAAAGGGCGAGATCGATGCTTAAGAATATCGCCGTTGTCCCGAATCCGTACGTAGCAGCTTCGGAATTTGAAATCAAGCCAAATCTGATTTCCGGACGCGGAGATCGGTTGCTCTATTTCATCCATTTGCCGGCGAAATGCACTGTTCGCATTTATACACTCACCGGTGAATTGGTAAGGACGTTGTACCATGACAGTCCTTTTGAAGACGGCTCTGAGTCCTGGAATTTACTTTCCAAAGACCAAATGGATGTTGCTTATGGTATTTATCTTTATCATGTGGATGCGCCGGGCGTCGGTGAATTCATCGGGAAGTTTGCGGTGATAAAGTAAATTGCTTAAATTGTACATAAACAATAAAAATATCAGGAGCTTTTGAATGAAAAAGATAATTTTCATACTGATCGCGTTGCTGCTCTCGGTCTCTTTAAGTTTCGGCGTTTCCAAGGTCGGAACCACTGCGGCGCAGTTTCTGAAAATCGGTGTCGGTTCCCGAGCAGTCGGAATGGGTGGCGCTTTTGTCGCCGTGGCGAACGATGTGTCTGCTTTATACTGGAATCCGGCCGGCTTGAGTCGGCTGGGGCGCAATGAAGCCATACTCATGCACAGCGAGTGGTTGGCAGGTGTTAGTTTTGACTACGCCGGCTTGGTGGTCGATATGGGTTCTTTGGGCGCCCTGGGCGTGAGCGTTACTTCTGTCACTATGGGCGAGATGAAAGTGCGCACCGAGCTCCAGCCGGAAGGTACGGGCGAATTATTTTCCGCCAGCGATATTGCCGGAAGCATCGCCTACGCTAAAAGTCTCACAGACCGTTTTTCCATCGGTTTCAACGTCAAGTACATCAGACAAAACATTTGGCACATGTCTTCCAATGGTTTCGCCGTGGACGTGGGTACGCTTTTTAAAACGCAATTTAACGGGATGACCATTGGCATGAGCATTGCGAATTTTGGCCCGAAGATGAAAATGGCTGGTCGCGACGCCAAGGAATACATTGACATTAACCCCAACGCCAATGGCAGCAATGACCAACTCCCATCGCAGTTGCAAATGGATCCCTGGTCTCTACCCATCACTTTTCGCGTCGGCGTTGCCATGGATGCGTTTCGAACTGAAAACAATGCATTGATGGTTGCGGTGGACGCGCTTCATCCGAGCGATAATTCCGAGTACGTAAATTTGGGAATGGAATATTCGTTCTATGATTGGGGATTTATTCGTCTGGGCTGGCAAGCGCTGTTTTTGGATGACAGTGAGCGCGGCGGCGTTTTTTCCGGCGAGGGCAGCAGCAATTTCATGCCGTCGAATGTCGGAGTCGGCGTACAGTATGAGTTCTCTCGCGGATTGACGCTCAAATTGGATTACGCATTTGCTGATTTTGGACGCCTGCAAAATACGCAACGGTTTTCTTTGAGCGTGGAATTTTGAGCGATTTCGGAAGCAGAAAACTTGGGCGGCGCAAACTAAACATTGGTCGAACTGGCAAATTACAAGCGGAAGGATAACAATGATACGAAAAGGAATTTTCTGGCTGGTTGTGAGTTGTTTAATATCAACGGGTCTGGTCTATGGAACCCCTCCTCTTTCAACGGGCTTACAGAATTTATTGTCTGGCAGACGCTCGGCGGTCAAAGTTAGCGAACGTTTCGAGCTGTTCGCTGGCGTCGGTTACTTCAAACCATCTTTGCAGAAATGGTCTGACAGTTTCAAGGCTTTCAATGCAAATCTTCAGGCGACTGGCGCTCTCTCTCTGCATCATTTCCAAATAGTTAAAGACGGGAATTTGACTGATTTGGAGTCAGGTTATCTGGATCTGGGCGGGTATGATCTTGCTTCCGGGGGCGAAAAGTATATTTCTTCGGATATGATGTACCATTTTGGCGCGCGCTATTTCTTTACGAAAAATCTGAACCTGTCATTTTCTGTCGCTCGATTTAAAAGTGAAGCCAGCAGTGCGTTTTCTGCTGAGAATCAGGGGAAAGAAAGTTCTTGGCCTAATTACGAATATCAGGTTCAGGATCGCATCACTGTCGCGCAGAAGCTGGAAATTTATCCGACGATTTTAGCGATGAATTTCAATTTGCCAATCTCCCCTTGGCCTGATAATTTTGAGCTGTATGGCGGCGCCGGCGTGGGCTTTAATTTTTCCAAAATAAAAGCTGAAATTATTGACAATTACGGATTGAACCAATCCCGGGGCGATGCGGTCTGGGATTCTTTGTCAATTACGCCCAATCCATTATCATTAAATATTATCAGCAATATTCAGGCGAATGCAAATCCTTTCAGTTTTCAAGTCTCTGCCGGGACAAACATTAGATTCGGAATTGTGAGTCTGAATTTTGAAGTGGGTTACAATTTTGCTAAAGCAAAACTCAAAGAAGATGATTGGTCATTCTTTACGAGAAAGTTTAGTCCCATCGTCAAGGTCGAAGGCAGGCAACCGCCTGATTTTGACGTGACGTATTCTGAAGACAGGAAGTATTACTTTGATATTCCGGAATCCGCATTTGATAATCTCAAAGTTAAAGAACTTGATTACAGCGGGCTGATGATTAAAGGCGGAATTGGATTGTCATTTTAAATAATACCAAACTCAGGAGTTCGAAGATGCAACGGAAAAGTGCACTAAGTATTTTGCTGTTATTATTATCCGTTTCTATTGTTTTCGCTGGAACGACCGGGAAAATAACCGGCGCAGTGGTAGATGGCGATACTAATCAGCCGCTTCCGGGCGCAAATGTCATCATTGAAGGGACCAATCTGGGCGCGGCGACGGACATGGATGGTAATTTTGTTATCATCAATGTTCCGCCGGGGACTTATAGTTTAAAAGCGATGATGATCGGATATGGGGCGATGCGCGTGACCAACGTGCGTGTGAGCGTCAATTTGACGACGACCGTAAATTTTTCGCTCAAGACAACAGTCCTCGATATGGGCAAAGAAGTGACAATCGTCGCCAAAAGGCCACTCATCCAAAAAGATATTACCTCAAGCCGGGCAATTATCGGAGCGCAGGAGATTCAGAAAATGCCCGTGGAAAATTTTTATCAGGTGCTGCAATTGCAGGCTGGCGTCGTTCAGGGCAGCGGCGGAGAAATGCATATTCGCGGAGGCCGCTCCAACGAGGTCGCTTATATGGTGGATGGCGTTTCTGTGACAGACCCGTATTCCTCAAGCATGGCGGTGACTGTTGAGAATTCCGCTATTCAGGAACTGGAACTTGTCAGCGGCACTTTTAACGCCGAATACGGTCAGGCAATGTCCGGCGTGGTGAATATCGTCACCAAGGAAGGCGGCACTAAATATCGCGGTGAAATTCGCTCTTACATCGGCGATTATTTTAGCGCTCACGACGAGACGTTTTTGAATATCGACGAAATTAATCCTTTTTCCATTCAGGATTATCAATGGAGTTTGAGTGGGCCTGTGGTTTATTCGGATAACAAGATCACCTTTTTCCTGTCCGGAAGGCTTTATCAGAATAATGGCTATTTGTACGGCGTCCGACGCTACAGCGCGGCAGATTCCAATTCCTATATTGGCGATAACCCGGCGGATTGGATTATTCAGGAAACAGGAAACGGGGATTTTGTTCCCATGAGCAAAAGCCGACGATTCAGTAGTCAACTCAAACTGGCTTACAGCCTGAAACCCAACATGAAGTTAACCTATAGCTTATTTTATGAACGGGATCGCGGCCAATCTTATTCTCATAAATTCAAATATGAACCGGATGGCAGATCTAAAAGCTACAAAAACGGCATCAGCCAGATTTTAAGCTGGACGCAAACTTTAAGCCCGAATACGTTTTACACGGTGAAGTATTCCAATTTTTATAATCAGGGCAAATCGTATGTTTTCCCCAATCCCTATGACGCGAGATATGTGTCAAACAAGCGATTTGATCGCGCGGGAGTTTATAATTTTTACATGGGCGGCATGAGTCTTGGGCATTACGATCGATTTACTTTGACGAATTTGCTCAAAGCGGAAATTACCAGTCAAATTAATAAGATTCATCAGGTAAAGGCGGGCCTTCAGGCGCGCTGGAATAAGCTGTTTCTGAATAGTTTTAGTATTTTAATCGATCAATCGACCAACTGGGAGCCGCAAATTCCCGACGTGACGCTTCTTTCTCATGATCGCTATTCCAATTATCCTCACGATTTTTCCTGCTATGTGCAGGACAAAATCGAGTTGAAGGATATGATCGTCAATGTTGGCATTCGCTTTGAATATTTTGATCCCAATGGTAAGATTCTCACTGACTACCGGGATCCGAATTTGTGGAAGCCCAATAAATACGCTATTTTGGATGCCGTGACGGATCAGGGCACAAAACGCGTGAAAGCGCCGGTACGAATCGATCCTACTACCGGCGAGGAGACAATTATTGACCCCAATACCGGCGAGCCGATGAGCGCCAATTATAAATCCATCCGTTTGCTTGTCTTAAATTCGGAGAAGCAGGAATCCGCACAATATCTTTCTAATGTGACGTTGGTCGACACGACGACCGGGAATCCGATTTCTCGCGGGAATTTACGTTGGTTCAAAGGCACAACCCCAAAGTATCAAATTAGTCCGAGAATCGGAATCGCTTACCCGATCACTAACCGCGGGGTCATCCATATTTCTTACGGACATTTTCTGCAAATTCCAAATTATAGCTATCTTTACGCCAATCCGGAGTTTGAAGTTGCGCTGAGTACAGGTCAGGCGGGCAGTTTGATGGGAAACGCCGATTTGAAGCCGCAAAGAACCGTCAGTTACGAAATTGGTTTACAGCAGCAATTAGCGGAGAACATCGCGATTGACATTACCGGTTTTTACAAAGATATTCGAAATTGGCTGGGCACTGAAATTTACAAGACTTACAGCCAGGACATATATGCGCTTTACATTAACAGAGATTATGCAAATGTCAAAGGCATCACATTGAGCCTCAAAAAAAGATACTCCAACTATATTTCGGGAGCCATTGATTACACTTACTCTGTAGCTGAAGGCAACGCTTCAGACCCGAATACGGCTTATTACGATAATCAAGCAGGCCGAGAGCCGGAAAAACAACTGGTTCCGTTGAATTGGGATCAGCGCCACACGGTGAATTTTTCTTTGAACATTTCCAAACCCAGCGATTGGGGAATTAGCTTGGTAGGACAATACGGCAGCGGTTTGCCTTATACTCCGACCAGTTCCGGGGTTCAAGGTTTTCAGAATCTGCAAACGGTATTTCAAAACAGCGGTCGAAAACCGGCGACTTATAGCCTGGATGTCCGTATGCACAAAAACATCAATTATGATGGATTTCGCTTTATTTTATTTTGCAATATTTACAATCTACTTGATCGACAAAATGAGCGATACGTTTATTCCGATACCGGAAGCGCAGATTATTCGCTGATGCAATTTCGCACGACTGATACTCCCGGCCCGAATTCAGTGAATGAATACTTTTTGCGACCTTATTATTATTCTGCCCCGAGGAGCGTCCGGGCAGGCGTGGCATTTTCATTTTAATTTCAATTTTTAGTCATTTCTGTTGATTGACCAAAACGATTATTGGCTCGCTTTTTAAATTATGGCGGAGGTTATTGATGCGAAAATTTACTAATGTCCTGATTTTCACATTAGGCTTATTTATGGTTCTGAATTTAAAGCTTTTCGCCGCAGGTGAAAAAGGGAAATCTGTGAAAAAGTTTGGCAAAATCATGGGTCACGAAGACCGGCGGCGAGGAATTCATGATGGAAATAACATTCTGACTGTCTTTTTTAATTACGGAGATATTGGTAACTGGTTTGAAGATTCGAATCGATTGGTTTCCGGAATCTGGCCCAAAGGTTCGGGGCACAGCTATTTTGCCGAATTTTGTCCTTTTGTCGGCGCAGAAGTGTTTGACGCCTATGGCCAACGACGCCATATTTTTAGTGATGGCGAAGGATATACAGGCAGAGCGGACATGGCGCCTGGCGGCGAGTACCAGTATGGTTTTGAGCCAATTCCCGGTTATTTTGACCCAAATCAGGACTATATCGCCATGTACAACGCTCAGGGCGCGGAAGATAACGACGGCCCCGATGGCATTCCGGCACACATGGGCTCTGAAGACGACGACGGAAAACCCGACAGTTGGCCCTGGATTTGGCCTGACAAACCAGATTGGGTGGATCCGCGTTCGGGAATTCCTTTCTGGGACGGACAATATGGCGCTTATGCGCGCGCTACTCAAGAATCTTATTATCGGATGAACGACGACGCAAATGATGAATTTCAATTTTATCCTGATCCAAACGATTCGTCAAAAAGAGGTCTTGGTTTGGAAGTGGAAGTGCGCGGTTACCAGTGGGCAGACCCACAGGCAGAAGATATCATTATTTTCACTTTTTGGATCACCAATACCGGCAAATATTTGTATGAAAAAACTATTTTCGGCATGTACGGTGATGCGGATATCGGCGAGCAGGAGGATAACAGCGATGATTTGTCTGAATTCAATAAAGATGAAGATATTGTCTATCAATGGGACAACGATTTGTGGACGCCGGCAGATGGCGGCTTTAGCCCGGGATTTTTTGGCTGGAAATTTTTGGAATCACCCGGCGATCCGCGCAACGGCGTCGACGACGATGGCGATGGTCTGATTGGCGCCGATGGCAACCCCTGGGATGAAAGTCAGGATGACGGCATTGATAATGATCACGATTGGGATCCGAAAATTGATGACATCGGCAGCGATGGAATAGGTCCTGAACATCCGGATTATCCCGGCCCTGACCGGGACGGTACAGAAGGCAATGGCGTCCCTGACCGCGGCGAGCCGAACTTTGAATATACAGATAACGACGAGAGCGATCAAATTGGTTTGACCAGTTTTTTAAGCGCTG
This sequence comes from Calditrichota bacterium, assembly GCA_013152715.1. NCBI lineage: Bacteria > Pseudomonadati > Calditrichota > Calditrichota bacterium. Next base: position 15,545 of record JAADFU010000190.1, on the reverse strand, counting down.
ACTGGAAAGCCTCCTTGATCGAATTGGGCGAGGATGAAAAGCTCTGGTCGCAAACAATCCCCGGTAGTTTTTCCAGGGCAATGAACCAGGTGGATATTGTCATGCACTACGGTTCCGGCTATTTTTCTCTGCCGCCGGCGCCGGAGCCGGACTCCCGGAGAAAATTTGCCATCAGCATGGTGATGGGCGCTGACCGCGACGATCTGGTCAGAAATGCCATGACCATGCAGCAAATTTATGATGCGGATTATAATTTTGCCGCAGTGCCGCTGAAACCAAACGTGACAGCCGTTCCCGGCGACAGAAAAGTGACGCTTTACTGGGACAAACGCGCCGAAGGATCGCGCGATCCAATTTATGGCTACGATTTCGAAGGGTACGTCATTTATCGAGCTACGGATCCGGGATTTTTGGAGAGCTATATCGGGACTGACACTTATGGCAATAAATCATTTAACAAGCCCATTGCCCAATTTGACTTGATTGACGGACTGAAAGGCCCGCATCCGGTGAGCAGAGATGGCATTCAGTTCAATATGGGCAAGGATACTGGTTTGCAGTACACATTTGTCGATTCCGGGCAAACCTGGGCTGGGCCTGTGGAAAACGGACAGACTTATTTTTACGCCGTTTGTTCCTTTGACAAAGGCTATTACGACGATTTTTACAGCCGTGGATTATCAGAATTTGATAGTTTGCAAGCAAAAGCGCCCGCGGTCTGCGGGAAAAGAATTCAGTTTGATGCATCCGGCGAAGTCACGTTTGTCGATGTTAATTGCGTTCAAATTGTACCCAATGCTCCCGCCGCCGGTTATGTTGCGCCGCCGAGGTTGGATAGGGACAACGGCGCCGTGAAGCAGGCTTCGGGATCCGGAACCGGCTCGATTGTTGTCGATCCGATTGACCCGACAAAAATAGACGATGGCGCCGAGTACGAAATTCTGTTCGACGATTCGAGTCATTTCGAGATGGAAAATAACAAGAAGGTCATTACGGACACGACTTTTTATGTGAAAGATACTCGGCAATATACCGAAACGGTGAAGTTGGATACAAATTTTGTATTGCTAAAGAAAAGTCATCTCGTGCCTTCTTCGCTGACGGTGAAAATTCCCGGCGACGAGCGCGAATTCCAGATTGACGTGGATTATGAGGTCGGTTTTACTGTCGGAAATTTCCGAGTGTTGCCCGGAGGGGCTTTACCCGTCAGCAGCAACGGCGACGTTTATTACGGTGAAGTTAATTATCAGTATTATCCGATTTTTGACAGTCCATTTTTGAACGGCGAGGATCGCAATGATTATTTTGATGGCTTGCGGGTTCTTGTGCAAAATCACAAGCTCGAAGCAAGCCAGGAACGAAGCGGCTGGCTCACCGGAGACGACCATCAGAGATTTTTAGCTGAATATGGGTTCATCGGTGAAAATGATAAGATTCCTGAAAACTACCAGACAAAAACGAATTATGATTATCAAGTGGGTTTGTACTCAAATCAGGGAGTAGCCGTACCTTACGATTTCCTGATTGTAATCTATGATTCAATCGTGGTAAAGTCTGCCAATAATAAGTGGGCAAATTTCAGAGTCTTCAACGTGACTACCGGCGATACGGCTGAATTTGTTTTCTTTGATACGGACAAAGATTCGGCGCTTTCCGATCAGGATTATCTGACGCCGATCACTTACGTCAATCATCGCAAACGCGGAACCTGGGAAGCGCGTTTTCGGGCGCCCAAGAATATCATTGTTTCGCGCGATTCCTTGAATGAATACGGCTATGCGGTCAAAGACAAAGAAGGCGAAATTATTAAGATTCCCGTTGATACAATTGTCGTGGAAAAATTTAAACCCAAAGCGGGAGATATGTTCTATCTCGCTGTGAATAAGCCTTTTACCAGTCAGGATAAATTTACATTTGCGGCGAAAGGCGCTTATGTTGATTACAAAGTCGCACACGCAAAAGAAACATTGAGAGACATTGCGGTCGTGCCAAATCCCTACGTTGTCACTGCTTCATGGGAGCCACAGCATTTTTATTCTTCAGGCCGCGGCAAGCACAAGATCGATTTTATTCATTTGCCGCCGAAATGTACTATTAAAATATTTACGATGCGCGGGTACTTAGTTGATACGGTTGAACATGACAGCCCGATAGATGACGGGGCGCAGTCTTGGGACATGCTGACCAAAGATGGCATGGAAATCGCGTACGGAGTTTATGTTTTCCATGTGAGCACACCTTCCGGGGAAAACTATATTGGAAAATTTGCGGTGATTAAGTAGCGAGGAGGATACGTCTGATGAAAAGGATTAAATTTTTACATATCGTTTTGATTTTGCCGTTTCTGTTTCAGATGAGTTACGCGCAACAATTTGTCAAAGATGTTTCCAAAGTTGGAACGACGGCGGCGCCATTTTTGTCCATCGAGGTTGGCGCCAGGGCAATTGGTATGGGCGGCGCTTTCGTCGCCGTGGCAAACGACGCCTCTGCCCTTTATTGGAATCCGGCGGGAATCGCCCGTTTGACCAATAATGTGGAAGTTACGCTCAATCATACCAATTGGCTGGCGGGCGTTAATTTTGATTATGCCGGGACAACGTTATCCCTTGGCAGATACGGTACAGTCGGCATGAGCTTTACTGCTTTAACGATGGGAGAGATGGAAGTGAGGACTGTGGCTTATCCCGACGGTACTGGTGAAAAGTTTGGCGCTTCGGACATTGCTATTGCGACTTCGTACGCGCGAAATTTGACAGATCGGTTTAGCATCGGTTTTAATTTGAAATTTATCAATCAAAAGCTCTGGCACGAAGCTGCTTCCGGATTGGCGTTAGATATCGGGACATTGTTCACAACACAATTTCGCGGCATGACGCTCGGCATGAGTATTTGCAATTTCGGTTCAAAAATGCGAATGACGGGGCGTGATACACAAATTCCCGTAGATATTGCTCCGGAGAAATATGGCAACAACAATAAAATTGTGGGAAACATGCGCACGGATAGCTGGGAGTTGCCATTACTTTTCCGATTTGGCGCGGCGATAAACGTGATCGACAATTATAATTATCGCTGGATATTTGCCGTGGATGCCATGCACCCCAATGACAACGCGGAATATGTCAATATCGGCACTGAATATGCGCTGCGGGACATTGTCTTTTTGCGCGCCGGATACAAAAATTTATTTATGAAAGACAGCGAGGAAGGCTTAACTGCCGGTGTCGGTTTGCAATACGGATTTGGCGGTTCGCTCAAGGTGAAGTTTGACTACGCTTATGCTGATTTTGGCGTGCTGGAAAATGTCCAGAGGTTTAGTCTGGCATTAGAATTTTAAGTTAGCTCAATCGTGCTGGAAGATAAAGCCCTCCAGATCGCTCCGGAGGGCTTTTTGTTACTGAAATGTAAAAAAACACTTGACTTTTTCTCTATGCGCTATTATATTGAATGAAATGATTGTTCCAAAGAATTTTAAAATGAAATTTCAGTTACATTTAATGTTGACGCTTGAGTTAGTCGCGGAAAAATTTTTCAATTGTATCCTGCTCTGATTCAGGGACAGAAAAAAGTAGCCAATGTTGCAGTTAAAAAAATTAGACATGTTCAATTTGTCTTATTATTAGCTTTGAGCACAAGCCGGACGTCGGCAAAGCAGTCATTTTTATTGGTTGGAATGATTGGCAACTTTCCCCTGAAAAATAGAATCAATAAGGAAATATTTGAGTAAATTTTTAGCCAAAATTTATTTCACGAGGCCAAGACCTAAGTATTTGATTGAATAATAAACAGTGATTCCTGTGCCAATATTTGCACAATTAGTGAAATTCACTGCATAATTTAGCATTTGGGCAAATTTTATGATTAATAAAAACAATTACTTATGGTATTCTTAAATATCAGGTACGAAATTTGTAATAATCTATTGACATTTCAGTTAAAGAAATTCTCTGCTTCAATTTTGCTCGCAGCAAAGTCAAACGTGCGAAAGGAGGTGATGTCTGACTTAATAATTACCATACTATTAATTTTCACACGCAAAAATCAACCACAAGAGGAGGACAATTTATGCGCAACAAAATTCTAATTGTTGCCCTGACGCTAGTCTCAGGAATCTTTTTCTCCACTCTGTGCTATGGGGGTATTACCGGCAAGATTGCCGGAACGGTGAAAGATAAACAGACTGGAGAGCCATTAATTGGCGCGAATATTATCGTTGTCGGGACTAACTTTGGCGCAGCGACCGATGCAAATGGTGATTATTACATCATCAATCTGCCGCCCGGGCGGTACGATTTAAAAGCGATGATGATTGGCTACAAGTCAATCATCAAGACATCGGTTCAGGTTATTGTCGATCGTACGACGCGCATTAACTTTGGACTTGAATCGACGGTGATTGAAGGGGAGGTCGTTGAAGTCACTGCTGAGCGGCCGCTGATTGAAAAGGACGTGACCTCATCCTCAGTAGTAACGACTGGCGAGCAAATTGATAAGCTTCCTGTGTTGAGCTATCAGGAAGTGATGACGATTTCGCCCGGATTTATCGAACGCGGAACTGGCTTAAATCGATCGATTAATGTGCGCGGAGGGAGAACCGGAGAACTTTCTTACATGATCGATGGTTTTTACGTCGAAGACCCATTAATGGGAGGAATGGGAAGCGACGTCACCAGTGTTGGTATTTCTGAGATGGCTGTTTTGCTCGGTACCTTCAATGCCGAATACGGCGAGGCCATGTCTGGTGTGCTCAACATTGTGACAAAAGAAGGGGGCAGCGCTTACAATGGTCGGATTCGCGTGATGACGGACAAATACGTGAACCGGCACGAATACAATTATATCTACAAGCGGTTAAATAGAAACGGGCAATGGATTCGCGTGTCGGATGGCGATACGGCGCTCGTCTCTGACGTTGGGACAGCGCCGGCGACGCCCGGACAAAACAAATTTGATCCGGCATACTGGGAAAAGCGCAACAAGAAAGTTGACGATTGGGGGAGGTTCCGCACAGATTTGTACGTGGGAGGTCCGATCCCGTTGCTGGGCAAGAAAAATACTTTTTTCGTTTCCGGTGACGCTTATAATACAAACACTTATCTTGGTTGGACCGGGCAGCCTTATCGCCATGAACGTCGCGCAAACGCGAAATTAGTTTTGCGTCCCATCAATGCGATCAAACTTACCTTGGGCGCTGTTGGCGCGCGCGAACGGTACAAAAATTATCTTCATGGCAATAAATATGTGCCGCAAAACACGGGTACAAATTACGACGACAACTATATGTTCAACGCCACTTTTACGCATACGTTGTCGCCGAGTACTTATTATGAAATTAAGGCGTCGGTGTTCAATTCTCATCGCATGTACTACAAATACAGAGCAAAAGATTTCTTTAGCGGTTATTCAAATGGCGAGTGGCAAATATTAAACGAAAACGGCCAATATACCGGCGCGGCAAATATTTCTCCGCCTGATGAGGAATACGAGTTCGACCACATCTTTTTCGATACTGCCGACTCAACGTACACCTCAGGCGGCGGCGCTGAATGGGAAAATCGGGAGAATGTCATCACATCTGGCAAAATCGATTTGACCAGTCAGGCCAATAAAATGCACCAAATCAAAGTGGGCGTGGAAGTGAAAAAGGTGGACATGTCTTATCACGACGTGTATGCGCCATATTCTGCTGCTCCTGATGTCTGGAAATTCCATCACAAACCCATCGAAGGCTCGGCTTACGTTCAGGATAAAATGGAGTTTGAAAGCTGGGGCATGGTAGTGAATGCTGGCTTGCGGCTGGACTACATGGATACCAAGTCCAAATATATTTTTGATCCGCGACAGCCAACGGCTGAATATGTAACTGATCCTCTCACCGGCGAGTTACGCAAGAATTTAGTGGAAGCGGACAAGAAATTGTATGTCAGCCCGCGATTGGGATTTGCGCACCCGGTGATGGACAGAGCGGTGCTTCATTTTGCTTATGGTCATTTTTATCAGATTCCCCAGTACATTCGTCTGTTTTATGCGGAGAATCAAGATAATCAATATTACCCCTTTCCGGATATGTCGATCAACGGCATTTATACGCGGCTGGGAAATGCGAATTTGAAGCCGGAAAAAACCATCGCTTATGAGTTGGGAGTGGAGAGTAAAATCTCAGAGAATGTCGCTCTGGACGTCACGATATATTTTCGAAATATTTACGATTATGTTGCTTTGCAGCGCTATCAGGGCGTGCCGGTGCAATACCATCGTTTCACCAATTTGGATTATGCAAACGCTAAAGGCGTCGAGATAACGCTGAAAAAACGTTTTACTGGTTTTTTCGGCGGACAGATCAATTATTCTCTGTCCAAAGCGGAAGGCAACGCTCCTAATGTGACGGCTCATTATAATGATTGGTATTCATTCTCAGTTTATGGCACTTATCCGCCAAAGAAAATGATCACCATGGATTGGGATCAGACGCATACCATAAATTTTGTGCTTGATTTTGGCAAGCCTGGCAAATGGAGCGTGAATGTCATCGGAAATTATGGCAGTGGTTTGCCTTACACGCCGCTTTCTTCGCGCGGTCTTCGTATCGACGAACCAATGAGCGCCAGGATGCCCTGGACGATGAATGTGGATTTGCGAGCACAGCGAATTTTCCAGGTATATGGCTTTGAGGTTATCACCTACACAGATATTAGCAACCTGTTTAATAAACGAAATGTTTTATCTGTTTATGGCGATACCGGGTTGCCCGACGCCACGACAGATTGGGACGATACGCAAGATTTCATAAGGCGTCCCTACAATTTCAGTGCGCCACGTTCAGTGTTGCTCGGTTTAAGTGTAGGATTTTAATCAACTTCTTAAATCATCAGGAGGAAATAATATGATGAAAAAAGTATCGCTCCTGTTATTGATCTCCGTGGTCACTTTGGGCATGTCGCAAATTTCTTTTGCTCAAAAAAAAGTCGGGATGTCAAAATGGGAGTATTACGATAAACTGTGCAAGGAACGCGGCTGGGATAATAAGTTGGCTAAACCCAGCGGCTTCAATGACAGAAAATACGGTCGCTTTGACGTTGGAAAAATAGGTCTGGAAATTAACAATGCCAACCGGCTGGGCTACAGCCGCGAAATGCTCACTTTTGAGTATCCGATTGGTGCTGGCATTACTTACCAGTGGTGCGAAGCCCTAATCGTTGGCGGAATTCTGAACGGTGAAAAGCGCATTTCCAATGGCACGCGCGGCTGCTACGAAGATGTCAATGAAAACCATTACGAGCCGCTTCCGGGATACGACTCCGGAGTAGGCGAAAATGGCCTGGCGATGAGCAACAAACCCGAATCATGGCCCGCTTCCTGGCCTGCTGATGCGGGACCCGTCGGATCAAAAGGATTCCCCGGCGTTTATGAGGATGGCGAAATTGCCGCTGACGCCGAAGGTGTCTGGATGGCTGTTGACGACGATCCGACCTGTCAGCAACTTACGCCTCTGCATCTCAAAACTTTTGGCCGCGGTATGCAATGGTCGAGCGTCCTGGCGGAAGATATGATCGTTTTCAAATATTATATCACAAATACAGGCACCGACACAATCAAAGATTGCTACGTCGGAATACATACTGACATGGATTGTCCCGAGGAAGGCTCCAGCGAGTGGATGGATGACTACGGCGTATTCATCCCGGTGGAAGAGGATAGTATCCTCGGGAATTTTCTTTATATTTGGGACGGAGACGATAAATCCGCCGGCTACATTGAGAAAGGCGTTGCCTGGCAGGGTTTGAAAATGTTGGAAACGCCGAAAGGACCGGATGGCAAGGAACTGGGTTTGACGACGCTGTTCATTGCCACGTACGATGACTTTTTTGTTCCGACTCAGGCGGATGTGTACAACATGCTATCTTCCGGAATCTCGCCGATTGACAATGTTACACCTGCCCCGGGAGATTGGACACAGACACCTAATACTTACGGTCCGGACATCACTTCTCTCCATGCGTCGGGACCTTTTGATTTAGCGCCTGGTCAGACTGTGACTTTTACGTTTGCCAATGTTTTTGGGTTAAATAAGGCCGATTTATTGGCGAATGCAGCGCTGTGCCAGACAATTTACGACCTAAATTATAAGACAGCCAGTCCGCCGGCGATGCCGAATGTACGTGCTGTCGCTGGGGATCGCATGGTTACTCTGTACTGGGACGCCGACCCGAGTGAAAGCGATGTAGATGATTTTACAGGCCATAATGCTTTTGAAGGCTATAAAATCTACCGTTCCACGGATCGCGGTTTGACCTGGGGAGATCCAATCAACAATTCTATCGGCGCTCTGGTTGGATATTTACCAACAGCTCAATATGACTTGCAAGACGGCGTGAAAGGGAACAGCGCGATTGACCCCTATTTTTATCTGGGCAACGACACTGGTTTGCGTCATAAATTTGTGGATAAAAATTTAAAAAATGGGGTCGAATATTGGTATGCTGTGTGTGCGTACGATCATGACGATGTTTGGGAGATTTTGCCGGTGCCGCCCATGGAAAATGCCAGACTCTCTAAGGCAATTTATGAAGGCGATAACACTGTCTCTGTGATTCCGCAAGGGAAACCTGCTGGATATACAGGTCCTGACCTCTCTTTCACAAGGCAGGGAAATACAACGGTTGAGCTCCTCTGGGAAGTCATGGACGAAGATGCTGTTCAGGATAACGTCTATACTATCACCTTTGATGACACAACAAATTCCGCACAAAAGATGTTTAGCGTTTACGATGAAAATAAGGGCGACTATGTCCTGAAAGATGTGGCGAAAGTTCATGGCGAAGAAGATACACCCACTTTTGATGGTATCAAGTTAAAAATAGTTGATGAGGATGCTGTTGCTTTCGACGATCAGCGGAGTGGTTGGGTTACTGAATCCGGAGACTCCAGCAATTGTAACTGGAAAATTTACGCAACATCAGGAAGCCCCTTACCTTACAATTATGAAGTCCGTTTCACTGCCACGGGCGATACGGCATTTTTCCCGCCGACGATGGTGCTCCCGTTTGAAATTTGGAATGTTACACTGGGGACCCAGGCTGATATCGGAAATTTCAAGGCCGCAGACACCGATACGACTCCGGAAATGAAATCGACCTGGACCAGTGGCGATGTTCTGCAACTCCGCGAAACGATTGACGGTAAGGTAAAAATGACCTGGCAGATAATATTGTCTGCGCCGAGTGATACCACTGTAACTGAAGTTCCGCCGCAGCAAGGCGACATCGCCAAAGTTTTCACGTTGAAACCGTTGACTTCACAGGATTTGTTCACTCTGACAACCAAAGCAGCGACAACTGCCGGAGCTGACGAAAAATCGCTCGATCAGATCAGAGTCGTTCCCAATCCTTATGCCGTGACTTCTTCCTATGAAAATGCGCAAACGCCCTGGGTGAGGGAAATTCAATTCCATAATTTGCCGGAGCGTTGTGAGATTAGAATTTTTACAGTGTCCGGTGATCTGGTGCAAATTTTGCACCATGAACCGGGAAGCGACGGCTATCGTGGCCCCGCTGTAGAGGCATGGAATTTATGGACTTACAACGATCAGGAAGTGGCTTTTGGCATCTTTTTCTATTACGTTAAAGCCGATGGCGTCGGCGAAAAAATGGGCAAATTTGCCATCATAAAATAGGATTTGGCAACGACTAAAAATTTCAACAGTTTGGAGGAAATACAATGAATAAAAAAGTTTCATATATTCTTCTTTGCCTCCTTCTGAGCGTCACGCTGGTATTTGCCGGGAACGATAACACGGGCACATCCTCAGCGAACTTTTTGAAGATCGGAATAGGGCCGCGCGCGTTAGCAATGGGCGGCGCCTTTGTGGCGAATGCCAACGATTTTAGTTCTCTGTATTGGAACCCGGCGGGAATCGCGCAAGTGAACTCATTGGAGGTAGGCGTTTCGTACACTGATTGGATCTTGGATGTCCAGCATAGCTTCGTGGGAATTGTTTATCCGTTAGGGTCTCTCGGGACAATCGGTGTGAGCTTCAATTCGCTATCCATGAATGAAATGGAGAGAACGACGCCCTCCGAGCCCTATGGAACCGGCGCCTATTTTTCCGCCGGCGATTTGGCGTTGGGCATTGGCTATGCGCGTCAGCTCACTGATAGATTTATGGTAGGCGTGCAATTCAAATATGTGCATGAGTCCATTAGCTTTTCTTCTGCCAGTACGATTGCCGTTGACGCGGGGACTCAGTTCACAACCGGGTTCCACGGCATGAAAATCGGAATGAGCATTAGCAACTTCGGCGGAAAGATGACGATGCGCGGCACAGACCAGATGACAAAAGCGGATATTGATCAAGTTATCGAAGGCAATCCGATGAAAGAAGCTCGTTTGGAAACTGAAGCCTGGACATTGCCGTTGATTTTTCGCCTTGGCGTTTCAATGGATGCGATTTCCAGAGAGAACAGCAGAGTGACAGTAAATATGGACTACAACGATCCGCGCGATGTGAATCCTTATGGCACATTCGGTATGGAGTATGCCTGGAATGACATGCTTTTCTTGCGCGGGGGTCTCATCTATCGGTCCAAAGAATTTGATGAGAAAGAATTGATCCAAAAAGAAAATTTGAAACTCATTTATGATTTGCGTTTTGCTTTTGGCGCCGGGGTTAATCTTAAAATTCCGGGACTGGGGTCTAAAGTTCGGTTGGACTATTCCTACACCGACTTGGGACTCTTGTCCAATACGCATAGTTTCTCTTTTACTTTTGGGTTATAACTTGAATCAGGGGCAGCGTTGACTTAGCACTGCCCCTATTTTTTGTGCATGATATTTTTTAATTAGAGTTTTGCGCTATTGGTTCTATGGAGATATCTGGAAATTCAAGCGGGGAACTACTCGACCGCTACTGCTCGAAACTCCAATTTTTAATAAAAATCACTAAAACATTGTTTTTTGTTATAGGTTAAAAATAGTGCGATTTTTCCGTCACATTACGATTTTTTTTGTCATATTATTCGCTGTAAATCATATTTTTGCCCAAGATATTTTCAAAAACGACAAGCAGCGACAAGCGATTTTTCGTTTGATTTTACCCGACAACGCGCGAGAAGTTTATGATGAGATTTATGATAATAAGGAAAAAAATCAATTCGAAATGAAATATTGGAAGCTTGTCGATCCGACGCCGAATGCAGAGAAAAATGAGTTTTACGAGGAATTTCTGTCCCGAGTGGAATATGCACAAAAGCATTATTCCAGTCTTGTGGCGCCGCTTTTTGTTGATGACCGGGGGAAGTATTACATCAAATATGGCCCGCCGGATGATCGAGTATTTTCCTCTGGCGTAGGAAAACCATACGATGATAATGAAACCTGGGCTTATTATGATTACAATTTATTTGTCGATTTTGTGCATCAGATTGGTTTTGGTTATCGCGAAGTGAACAATTTATTGGACGCAGTAACAGCGGGTCCTTTGAATGAAAAAGTATTTCGCGCTGCTGAACTGTACACAGAGCGCGAATCTCTCCATCAAAAGTATCTGGGTTTTCGCGACATCCTCAATGGGAAAGAAGGTTTGAGGTCTGAATCTGCCTTTCATCGTCTCATTGATGGTTTGAGGACGGAGAAGCAGATCATCAAAGAAACGGCTCCGCCGGCGCGATTCACTTTTTCTTACAATAAAGTCGCGCTGGACGCACGCCTTGATGCTTGCGTTTTCAGGTCAAAATTGGGATTTTCCCGCGTGGAATTTTATTACAGCTTTGCCATGAACCAGTTGTCTTTCAAAGCCGGCAGTCATGTGCCTTTCGAGTCGCTTGTTGAAAGGCAACTAACGATTTTTAATGATAAATTTCAAAAAATAATTGACAAAACAGAAACGCTCAAACTTGTCGCGAATAGCAAGCAGCAAATTCAAAAACGGATTTATCTCAATCAACACACCGAAGAGCTGATGCCTGGCAATTATTACGTAATTTTACGTTTGGATAATATCGGGGGCAATCGACTGGCTATTTTGCGGTCGCACCTGACTGTACCTGATTTTTCCGGCGATTCCCTGATGCTCAGCCAAATTCAATTTTCTTCGCTGATCCGCGAGGGAATGAAAAATTTTCGTAATTTGAAGCCGAACAACATTCAGGTCGTTCCTTACCTCGGAAATCAGTTCCACAAGGATAAACCAATTTACATTTATTTTGAAATTTACAATCTGAAAAAAGATGAGACCGGCAGAACCCGTTTTAAAGTGGATTATAAAATTAAATCAATGACCGAATATTCTGAGTCGGTGTTGGCGTCTGCCATTCAATTTGTTAGTCATCTCATCGGGAAGAAAAAGAAGGAGACGGTCGGCAGCAGTTTCGAGAACGAGGGCCAGGATGAATTTCAGCAAATTTACCTTTCCATTGATTTTTCCAAGGTAGCGACTGGCGCCACCAGCTTGCAAATCGAAGTGACGGATTTGAATTCCGGGCAAAACGCGAAACAGTTGCGGCGATTTATTTTGAAGTGATTTTTTAAAGAAAGAAAGGGAACGCTGCTGCGCTCCCTTTTTGCTTTCAACAATCTATTTGCTATATTCTTTTTTTATTTTTTTCCGTCTTTTTTCCATTTCCCATTTTCGTTTGACATCCGGATCGGTTTTCGATTTCCGCTCCCGCAGAGGAAGAACTTTCAGAGTTTTGGAGTCTGAAAATTTTCCGGCATGAACTTCAATAGTGAAATTCCCCTTTGATAGGTACGCCGGAGCCACTTTTTTCCGCAGTTTCTTTTCAGCAAGTTTCCCGTATTTTTTTAATTTGCTAATTTTCTCTGTGATTTGGCGGATTTTTTCTTTGGCGCGAGTAATCTTTCCTTCAAGCGTTTGTATCTCAGTGATTTTCTTATTTTCTTTTTTCGCTTTTGCCAACTTTTTGGCCAAAGATTTAAGCTCTTTCTGTGCAGCGGCCACTTCATTGGCAAAAGCAATATTTCGGTCGATTGTCAAATCCCACTTCAGAGTATTAATTCCGCGAATACCTTTGTCTTTCAAAGTTCGCAGTACCTGGCCTTTTTTGTTTTTGACCAGAATTTTTACATCGTCGGATTGATTCAGCCAATAATGAATGTCAAGAAGAGTAGGCTCGGAAGGTCTGGCCCAGAATGATGGCGCTCTTTTCCAGCGAGCTTCTTCCCGAATTTCTTTCGGCTCAAATAAATGCACGACTTTTTTCATGACAACCGGCGTCAACTCCTGAATCGGTTTGACATTGATTACGTAAATGCTTCTGCCGTGGGTTCCGACGACAAGTTCGTGATCTCTCGGATGAATGACCATGTCATGCGCCGGAACGATGGGAATTCCGGTTTGCAAGACGTCCCAGCTTTTTCCGTCATTAATGGAGACAAAAACTCCCTTGTCGCTGCCGACATACAGAACGTGCGGATTGTACGGATCTTCGCGAATGACGTTCAATGCCTCATCCGGCATATTTGATTTGATGGATTTCCAGTTTTCTCCAAAATCGCGCGTGCGAAAAACGTAAGCGCGGAAATCATCGTCGCGGTAGCCGTTGAGAGTGACGTAGGCAGTTCCCTCGTCGTAATAAGATGCGATCACGCGGCTGCACCACAAACCTTGCGGTAGAGATTTACCAATTTCTTTCCAGGTGTAGCCGCCGTCGCGAGTGACGTGAATTCTGCCGTCGTCGGTACCCACGTAAATTAAGCCGAAAGTAATCGGGCTTTCCATTATGGAAGTGATTGTGGCATAAGGAACATCGCCAATCTCTTTCGGATTTGTCGTCAAATCCGGACTAATTGCCTGCCACGTGTCGCCGCGATCCAGTGAACGATAGAGGCGATTTGCCCCAAAATAGAGCACATTGGAACAATGCGCAGAGAGCCAGATCGGTGTCTGCCAGTTGTATCGAAGTCCAGGATCTTTGATATCGGGCATTGGCGTGATCGAAGTTCTTTTTTTGGTTTTTTGATTGATTCTGGCGTAATTCCCGAATTGAAAACCAGTGTAAACAGTAAAATCTTTCGGATCAATCTGTACTTGCATGCCATCGCCACCGTAAATGGCTTTCCATGGCGAAGTTTTTAGAGGAACTGATTTGCTTGATCCTTTGTAAACGCCATTATCCTGCAAACCACCGTAAATATTGTACGGCTCTGCCATATCCACATTCACGGAATAAAATTGACCCACAGGGACGTAGTTCAATTTCCACCAGCTTTTTCCCCCGTCGTAGGAAATGTTTAGCCCGCCATCGTTGCCGTCGATCAAATGATTCGGAAAATTGGGGTCAATCCAAAATGCATGGTGATCTCCGTGGACTCCTTTTCCGCTGACCCATTCGATTGATTTTCCGCCGTCTGCCGAAGTCAGCAAAGGAATGCCCAGAATGTAAATCCGATTCGGATCGTGCGGAGCGACACGAATTTCGCCGAAATAATATCCGTAAGTGCTGTAGAAACTGTTGATGTAATCTTCGTTCATTTTTCGCCATGAGGCGCCGCCATCGTCGCTGCGGTAAATTTCAGCTCCTATGATCTGCGGATCGAATGCATGAGGATTATTTTTGCGAATGAATTCCAGCAAATCGTCCTTTGTTAGTTCGTCATTGACAATCATCTCGCGAACAATTTCAGCAGAATATTTTTTTTGAAAACCATATCTGCGCAAAAAACCTTCGAACTCATTGTCCGAAAGCGCCAGCAAATCCTTTTTTTTCATGTGTAGCAGTTTTTTCGCGCTGATGGCTGCCGTTTCTTTCTGATCTTTTTTGGGTCGGATTTTTTGATTGTCCATGATGGCATAAACGATGTCAGGGTTTTCAGGGTAAACTGCCAGTCCAATTCTTCCCACAAATTTGCCCTGGGGAAAGCCGCCGCTCAGCCGCGTCCAGTTGTCGCCGCCGTCAGTGGATTTGTAAATGCCGCTTTCATTTCCTCCCTCGACGAAATTCCAGGCCTTGCGATCTTTTTCCCAGGCTGCGGCAAAAATGATATTTGGATCTTTTGGCGAAATGACCAAATCGACAAAGCCGGTGCGCGGACTCACGTAGAGAATTTTTTCCCATGTTTTGCCGCCGTCTTTTGTCCGATAAACGCCCCGTTCCTCATTCTCCGTGTAAAGATGTCCCAGCGCGGCAACGTAAACGATGTCTGAATTTTGCGGATGAATAACAATTCTGCCTGTGTGGTGAATATCAGCCAATCCCATGAATGCCCAGCTTTTTCCGCCATCGATCGTTTTGTAAATCCCTGTGCCTGAATAAGAGCTGCGGCTGGAATTTTTCTCGCCGGTCCCAACCCAGATGATGTCCGGATTGCGCGGGTCAACAGCAATATCGCCGATGCTGATAGCGTTCTGGTTTTCAAACAAGGGCTCGAATCGCTGACCATTGCTGCTGGTGCGCCAGAGTCCGCCAGTGGCGTAGGCGACAAAAAACGTGTACGGTTCTGTCGGATGCGGCTCAATGTCGACGACTCTGCCGCTCATCACTACGGGTCCGACACAACGGAAGGACAGATCTCGAAACAAAGATTTTTCG
>JAADFU010000189.1 GCA_013152715.1 Calditrichota bacterium | reverse complement strand
TTCAATTGAGGGAGTTTTTTCCAATCATCGGGATTTTGCGTCTCAATGTGAAGAACATTCCTTTTGCCCTCGGTGATGGAAATAGTCCCGTCATCTTCAATTTGAATGAGGTATTTTTGTGGCATAAGCGCGCTCTGCTTTGAGTTGAAAGGATAGCCAGTTTTTTAGAGGGTTAGTAAGTGTACGACACCTCAAAGGTGTAGTATACTTTATAACGTCAAGTACACGCTCTGTAGCAACTTATTTCCCCCACGAGGGCCTCGGTGGTCGGGATTTGCTGACCCAGTTTTGCGGTGTTTCGTACGATTCTGCCGGTTCCAATTCTTCTTTTTTACTATCGGGCATAAAAACCCTGCTCCGCTTTCCTGCTTTGGAGATGGAAAAGGATTTTTCCGCGTATTCGATAATTTCAGGATCAAGGCCTTCGCTGGCAATCTCTTCTGTGTATTTTTTTCTGCCTTCCACTAAATCCTCAATGTAGGCGTCGATTTGTTCCTGGGAATAGTAGCGATAGGGATCCTGAATCGAGGGATCGCCGTCATCGCAGCGGCTTACGTACTCGGTACCGAATATGCTTTTTTCGTACACGTTGGTTCCGCGCAGGTCGCCGCGCTGCAGCGATGCCATTAAATTGATGGGCACGCGCGAGACTTTTCGGATCATGCGTTTTTTTCTGGCACCGTTCTCTTCGTATTCCTCGATGATTTCGCCGACACCGCCGGTGTTGTACTGGAAGAATTGTACTTTTCCGGGATATTTTTCCTGCAAATTCATGATGATGTCACGGAAACGATTCACTTTCACGGCGCGCGAGCCAATGATAAAGGGGTCGGTCCCCACGATACGCACCGATTCTCCGGCTTTAGCAGGCTGCGTGGCAAAACTGTGCGTGGATTCTCCCCAGAGATAGGCTAACACCGCTTGTTCGGCAGTGAGCCGCTGGGCAAAAGGCATGATGGTGTTTCTTCTCGTGATAAAAGCGAAAGCGATGCCGTCAAGTTCGTCGAGAGGGGGCAAATTTATCGTTTTGGAGGCAATGGAGATCAACCGTCTGCCGCGGGCAATGCGCAATTTGTCTTTCTGGATGACGGCTCTGCCGTTGGCGCAAAGATTTTCATCTAAAAAATCGGGATTGCCATTGGCATCGATCATCACATTTTCATAAAGAGCGGTTTTGTCAATCAGAGCATAATACATCGCTTCCTGCAAATGTTTTTCCGCATCGGTTTTGACGAAAAAGCCGCTTTCGCTGCCGTAAGCCGATCCGTCACGACGCAAAAAAACGATATCGTCCTGCACGGCTTCGGTTCTTTCGCCGCGTTTGTGATCCAGACCTAATTGGTGGCAAGACCAGGTGGACTTGCCCGTCGCGCTCAGCCCAAATAAAAATACGCCATAGCGTTTTATCTTATTGTCTTTGGGATCGCGCACGTAAACCAGTTTTGTACCGGCATGTAGTCCCAGCATGTCATGTTCGTCGGCGTACCACATCGCCTGGCGCAAAAATCCCTTTTTGTCTTCCCCCATGTAGTCAGTTCCCAGCGCAATGTTCAAGTTGTACTCCGGCATCGCCAATACTTGCTGGCGAATATGATGTTCTTCCGGGATGTGAATCATGGTAAATTCCGGCCCGGTTTTTTTGACAGCTTTGCGCATGGTATTGCCCCACATGTAGGCAATGCGGTAATTTTTCGCGTCGGCAACGGATATGTACAAATTGCAAATGGGATTAAACTCGTTGTTATCCCCCATTTGGCGACGCAGATGAATGAACGGAAGCGTGCGCATTAAATGGAGTACTTTGTGCAACTCTTCCGGGGCATTTTCGATAATTTGACGATGAAGTGGGGTGGTTTTTGGCAATCTTACTTTAGGGCCACCGAGGTACACTGTCCGCGGCGCGATGCGGCTGGATACCGCCGATCGCCACCCGTAAGAGCCGAATTTGGTTTTGGTCGCCGTTTTAATTGCCGGTTTGCGCAGCTTCTTCAAATGCAAACGTTGGACAGTCGGGCCTTTTAGAAGAGGTTGCAAGTTTTCATAAAATCTTTTATATTCATCCTCGCGATAGATGGAATCGGCCATTTTTAACCCCGCGTAATTTCATTTTTATTGTTTGAAATTAGGGACTTAATATACAAGGTTGTGACTTAAAAATCAACATATTTTTTCGCTAATATTTTGAAAAAAATGCTTGACATAGATTAAATTTTTATTAACTTATTGCTTTCCTCATAATCATTAAAATTGTCTGGGAGAAAAAAATGCCACAAAATTCTTCGGGAAAGCCAAAAGTAATGCTCTGGGGCGTCGGCGCATTCACTCATGGAGTGCTTCATGTTTTGAAAAAAGATGGCGCCGACGTGTGTACTTATCTTACGCGAGATTATGCTCATTACAGCCCATCACTGGAAGGGGCGACCTTTCACAATGAAGTTTATCCGAATCCTTGCAAATTATTGGTAGAGAAGAAAATTGATTTTGTAATTCCCATGTCCATCGATTGGATTTTGGCAGAGTGGGCGCGAGAATTTTTAGAATTAGAAATTCCTATTTTCTCTCCGAATTTGGAAGGAATGAGAATTGAGCGGGAAAGAGATTTTGCCAGAGCGCTTTGCGAAAAATACAAAATTCCTTTTCCCAAAGCCTTTAAGGCGAGTAATCGGTTAGCGGCACTGAATATTCTCGATGAACACCCCGGCGCCTACGTCATCAAAAACACTCTTTGTTCCCCCACAAGTCCGATTCACACCATTATTTGCGAAACGGAATCCGATACGCGAAGCTGGCTAGAGCGCATTAATTACGCCGAAGGCGTCTTTTTGCAAAAGTACATGGGAAGACGCGAAGCAGGACACATCGCTGTCGTGAGCAATGGGGAAATTTATTCGCTGGTGACAAATCAGGAGTACAAACGCGCATTCAACGGAAACATGGGCATCGTCGCCGGAGCACCATTGGGAGGAATCGTCGAAAAAGACCCGGACGACAAATATGGCTTGGCGAAAGAATTGCTGCGTCCTTTGTTGCCCTGGTTCAAAAAGGTAAACTTCAATGGGCCGGTTCAGGTGACGGCGATCAAGCGCAACGGAAAATGGCATGTGCTGGAATACAACGTACGAATTGGCGTGACTTCAGGTCCCATGATTTTGCAAATGCTGGAAAATCCGCTGGAAGTGCTCCGGAATGTCGTCAGAAATAAACCGCTGCAGATAAAATTTAAAAAAGAAATCAATTTTGGCTGTTCGCTGACTTTAGCAGGCTACGGCTATCCTTTTACGCAAGTGTCGGGCCCGCTGCTTCCGGTCGATGTGCTGGAAGAACTTGATTGCAAGGTCTGGTGGAATGAGGTCACCTGCGACAAACAGGGACAGCTAAAAATGACCGGTCATCGCATTTGTGATGTGATTGGTCTGGGCGAAAATTTGCCCGAAGCCATTGAAACTGCTTACCGCAACATTAAAAAAATACGCTGTGTGGGAAGCTATTATCGCACGGATATTGGGGAGAGTTTGTGGCCTCCGGGGGAAGAATGATTTAGTTCAGAGTTAAAAGCTTTACGGCTGAATTTTCGGGAGTGCAAATTCTTTTCCTTGCCAGCTCGCAAACGGAACCCACAACTCGCGTCCCGTAACTCGAAACAGGATTCGAAGGAAAACAAAATGAAAATCCTATTTTCCGAACACAAATCGGATTACGTAAATTACATTTTTCCTTACGCCATCTGGGCAATACCAGAGAAAGGTGAGACGCCGGCGCAAATTTTTGCACAAGGATTTTTGCCGGCGAGTCGAGAATTAGACCGATTTTATATGACGCGGCACATTCGCATTGATCTGAAGAAATTTTCGCGTTCGTCGGAAAATCGACGAATTTTGCGCAAAGGCGACGACATCGCTTTCAAATTGCTGAAACGAGAAGAATTTGATTATACGGACGAATGGCGAGAGTTTTGCAAATATTATGCGGATATTAAATTTGGCAAAGATGTGATGTCTTACCCGCGGCTGGAATCTCTTTTCAACTCGAAAATTATCAATCATATTTTACTGTTCACTGATACAAAAAAGGACAAAGACATCGGCATTGTTACTCTTTATTTTGAAGAAAAAAATTTGGCATACTATTATTATTCATTCTACGATTTGAGTTATTATCGCCGCAATTTGGGCATGTTCATGATGACGTCGGCCGTGGATTATTTTAGCAAGCTTGGATTTGAGCACATCTATCTCGGTACCTGTTATTCCCGAAACGCACTCTACAAAACGCAATTTTCCGGCTGTCAATTTTTTAACGGCTTCCGGTGGTCGGAAAATCTCAAAGAACTCAAATTCATGGTGCAACGAGAACAAAATGTGGTCGATCGCCATTTGTTGGAAACCGATGAATACTTGGAAAAATTTTATGATGGAAATTTGCAAAATGTGCTTAAAGAGGCGATTTATTCTTTCAAAATAGATGAGAAATAGCTCTTCCCCTGAGGCGGGTATTTTTTAGTCGATTTTTTTTATGGCGGTCATTTGCTAATTTGATAATTCAAAATAGCAAAATGACGTTAGAAAATTTTGATTTTACATGAAACGCTTTAAAAAAATGTTGCAATTAAAGGTCAAATTATCTATATTTGACAAATATTTAAACCAGAATAAATCAATTCCCTAACAAAAAGCCACATTGGGCATCAAGGAGGTCGAAATGGATGTAGCAACAATCAATCTTGTCATCATTATTGGTGTTGTTGTTGTATTGCTTGCCCTTGTCATTTTTGCGTTGGCAAAACAATACCGCAAAGGCGGGCCGAATGAGGTGCTGATTATTTCCGGCGGCAGAATGCGGAAAATCAAGGAGCCGGATGGCACTGTTCGAAAAATCGGCTATCGCATGAGTATCGGCGGCGGCGCTTTTGTCAAGCCGTTTATTGAACAAGTGCAGATGTTACCGCTGGAAATTTACACGTTGGACATTAAAACCCCGGAAGTGATCACTTCAAAGGGCGTGCACATCGTCGCTCATGCCACGGCGCAGGTGAAAATTAACAGCGGAGAGTCCATGATTCGCCGCGCTGCTGAACAATTTCTGCACAGTGGAGCTGACGGAATAAAAGTAGTTGCCCTTACTGTATTAGAGGGCTACGTTCGGGCGACAATTGGTTCGATGACAGTGGAAGAAATTTACCAGAATCGCGACAAATTTGCCCAAAAAGTAATTGAATTATCCAAAAGAGATTTTGATCGAATGGGCCTGGAGGTTATTTCTTTTGCTTTAAAAGACATCAGCGATAATCAAGGCTACCTGGCAGCCTTGGGACAACCGAGAATCGCTCAGGTGAAAAAGGATGCGGCTGTGGCGCAGGCGGAAACCGACAAAGAAGCGGCAATTAAAGCGGCGGAGGCGCGGAAAGACGGTGACATCGCCCGCCTGAAAGCAGAGACGGAAATTGCCAAAGCGAATCGCGATTTTGAAGCGCTGCGTGCCGAGTACCAGGCCGACATCAATCAGAAACGCGCGCTTTCCGATTTATCTTACGAATTGGAAAAATACAAAATGGCGCAAAAGATCAAAAAGGAAGAACTGCATGTCAAACTGATTGAAAAAGAGCAAGCCATTAAATTTGAAGAGATGGAAATTTCCCGCAAAGAAAAAGAACTGGAAGCTTCTGTGAAAAAAACTGCTGACGCGCAAAAATATCAGGCGCAAGCCGAAGCTGAAGCTGCGCGTTTTCGTCTGCAGGAAGAAGCCAAAGCCAGAGCTGAAGCGAGAAAATTAGAAGGTACGGCGGAAGCCGATCTTATCCGCAAACAGGGCGAGGCCGAAGCAGACGCCATGAGCAAAAAAGCCGAAGCCTGGAAAGATTACAACGAGGCCATGATTTACAAAATGGTCATCGACTCTCTTCCTGAATTGGCGCGCGCGGTTTCGGAACCGTTGGCAAAAGTGGAAAAAATTATCATGGTTGGCGGCGATGGATCTTCCGGCGTGTCAAAATTGACGAATCAGGTGGCGCAGGTGCTGGCGCAATTGCCGACGATCGTGGAATCGCTGAGCGGCGTTGATTTGAAAAAATTGTTAGAAAAATTACCGGGACAGGCAAAAGAAGGCGAAGACAAGAAGCAATAATTCAAATTTTGTCGTCACTAATAAATTGAAACCAATAACAAAAATGCCGAAGATAGAACTATGCTTTCAGACCGAATACAGCAAATAGGATTTTCTCCGACATTGCGGATCAATGCCAAAGCTCAGGCATTGCGCGCGGAGGGGATTGATATCATCGATATCAGCGTGGGCGAGCCTGATTTCGCAACTCCGGAAAATATCAAGGAAGCCGGAATTAAGGCGATTCAGGAAAATTTCACCAAGTACACGCCCAATGCCGGGATTAAAGAGTTGAAAGAAAAAATTGCCGAGCGCATTTATTTCGACCACGGTCTCAAATATGAGCCGGATGAAATAATTGTCTCCAGCGGCGCGAAAAATAGTTTGTACAATTTGTGCATGGCGGTGCTGAATGAAGGCGACGAAGTAATTATTCCGGCTCCTTACTGGGTTTCTTACCCGCAGATGGTGAAATTGGCAAAAGCCGTGCCGGTGATCATTCAGACGAGAGAAGAAAATGGGTTTAAACTGACGCCCAAGGATTTAAACCGTGCAATTAATTCGCGAACTAAGGCATTATTGCTGAATAATCCGTCCAATCCCACGGGCGCTGTTTACTCTCGCGAAGAATTAGAACCAATAGTCGATATTGCGTTGGACGAAGGTTTGCTGATCATCGCCGACGAAATTTATGAGAAATTGATTTACGACGGCGTGCGATTCTTCAGCGTCCCAACGCTCAGCGAACAGGCGCGGCAGCAAACAGTGATCATTAACGGCGTTTCCAAAGCCTACGCCATGACCGGCTGGAGAATTGGCTACGCTGCTGGGCCCAAAGACCTCATTGCTGCCATGGGAAAAATTCAGAGTCACAGCACCTCAAATGCGTGCAGTATTTCGCAAAAAGCAAGTGTGGAAGCCTTTGGCGGACCGCAGAACGAACTGAACAAAATGGTCTCCGAATTTCAGCGGCGCCGAAATTTCGTGCATTATCGGCTTGAGCAATTGCCAAATGTGACTTGTTACAAATCTCAGGGAGCTTTTTATTTGTTCCCGAATTTTTCCGCGTATTACGACATGGCTTTCGAGGGCAATCAAATCAGAAATTCCCATGGAATGGCTTATTACCTCCTGAAACATGCTCATGTGGCCGTTGTGCCCGGTGACGCTTTTGGCGCTGACAATTTTATTCGACTGTCTTATTCCAATTCCCTGGAAAATCTGGAAAAAGCAATGGATCGCATCGCGGATGCGCTTTCGAACTTGCAGCCGGTCAAAAAATCGGCGCGTAAACCGCTCAAGAACACCGTTACCAAGCGAAAGTCGGCGGTGGAAGTTGAGCCTGCGATTAGCACTGAAATGAGAGATGCGCTGGTGGCGGAATCGGAAGCGTTTATGACGTTCGAGGGCTACTACGAGTGGAACGTCAATATCTCGGGCATAATTTTGCAATTACGCACGAACAGTCCTCATTTGTACGATTTTTGGTTAGAGAATTTTTACCCGGCGCAGTTGGAAACTGAGCTTGAGCCTCATGCGATCATTTACGCTGTAAACTGGATTCAGGGACGCGAACCCAGGGTGTTTTACAATCCGGATACGCGAACTGCGCTTTATTTTAAATCAGCGTTTTACCCGCAACTACGCAGTTTGGCGCTGGGTGTGGTGATCGATATTACGGAAAAATTGTACGATCTCCACGCCATTCGCGCGCAGTCGGTGGACGTCAATGGCGATGGCCTACTGATGATCGGGCCTCCGGGCACGGGAAAAATGACCCAGTTCGCTGAATTACTCAAAAAACCGGATGTGAAATTGCACGCCACAGATCTGGTTTTTATGAGATATTACGGCAATGAGGCGTTCGCCGATGTGGTCGAGCGAAAATTTATCATGAATACAAATTTCGTGGAAAAATTTCCCGCTATGGTGTCGCTTTTTGACAAATCCAAGTGCGAAAATGTGGTCACTTCAAAAGAAGACTGCGATAATGAAAAATGCAAAGCGCTGGATGATTGTCGCTTAGATCGCGGGGCGCCGTATTGTTTTTCCGCTTCCAAAAAATCAGTTGCCATGCTTGATCCCTACTGGCTGAAGGGCGCGGAAAAACATGTAAAACGCACCTCTGTGAAATGGGTGTGTTTATTCCGCAATGATCCGATTGCTCCGGCGATTCAAAAACTGAGTCCTGACGATGCGATTAAATTTTTGGAAGAAGGAAGATCGCAAACCGGAGTCGGTGCCGTGCAAAATATTCCATTTTTCAATCCGCATATTTTGATTCGCTCCATGGATCGCATCGAGTTGCAGCGGCGGTATTTCAAAAAATTATTCGACGTGGCGCCGTGCTATGTGATAAATTCAGGGGTGCAGTCAGCAGATGAGATGAAGAAACGGATTGAAGCGATTATTCACGGAGATGAAGAAGAAGCTTTGAAGTAGTTGTTTTAGACAGAAAAACCCGGTTCCACAGAGAAACCGGGTTTTTTTACCCCTTACCTATTCAATAAATTCGATTTCCATACGTACCGTGCGATGAAATATCGAATACATTTCTTTGAGAAAATTGCCTTCCACGTCCATTTTCACAGCCATCGTAAAAAAGACATATTCCACAGGAATGCGATCCGCATCTTTTCCCTGTCCCACGCGTTCAATTTTGTTTTTGACGGTAAAATCTTCAATGCTGGCATCTTGAAATTGAATTTCGCCGCCATAGGTATCGTAGGCTGAAAATTTGACATTGATCAAACGCTTGCGAAATCCGGCAAACAGGTCCGTAATTTGCAGGGAATTGTCTAATTTTGCTTCACCTTTGAAAATCATTTTGAAAAATGCTTCTTTTGTTTCAGAATCTTTTTCCATTTTCGGCTGGAAAGAGGTGATTTTGGTGTCTTCGAATGTGCTGCTCATGTTTGATCCTTAATTTAAATTATGCCGCAGATTTTTTTGAAATAAAATCATGAATCTGAAAATAGGGGAGAGATGAATTTTTAAAATGAAAATAAAAATTAATCGCTTTCTGTTGTGCATAGATTTGCTATTTTGAATGCCGTTGCGGGGAAAAAGTTCCAGTGAAAAATGCTCATAAAAGGGGAATTTCGTATGGTATAAAAATAGAGAAGAGGGCAGCTTCGCCACCCTCTTCTCCGACGCAATTTAGTTTAGGCGGTTAGTTGTTTCTTTGCAGAAAAAAATGTTTTTTTCACAATATCAAAGAAAACAATAATGGCGCCTAAAATCATCATACCGTCGGGTACGATTCTGATCCACATCCATAAACTCATAGACGCCAGAGTTTCTCTGGAACGTGCGGCGTAATAGCCCAATTCAGAAGCGACTTTCGCCTGATGAAATCCAATGATGAGATTAGGAATCGCAAACAGCACAACGCCGATGGTAATGAGCCAGAATCCCCAGCGGCTTGGTTTGTCGTTCCAGGTTAATCCTTTTGCTAACGCGTTGGAACGAGCAACAATGTAAACAAAAGCCAGGGAAATGTAGCCGAACGCACCCAATAAAGCGACGTGGGCATGTGGCATAATCAGATAGGTGCCGTGCGCATAATAATCTACCTGAGGCGTGTTGATGACCATTCCCAGAAAACCGGCGCCAAACCAATTCAGCGCAGCAGAACCAGCCAGCCAGATAAACGGAGTTTTAAAAACGAAATTCCCGTCTTTGTTAACGCCTTTGTACTGCTTCCAGGCTTCGACCATCAGAATTACCAATGGAATTGGTTCAAGGGAAGAAAATACGCTTCCAATCGCAATCCAGTATTGGTCTGCGCCTTGCCACCAGTAATGATGTCCCACACCGAGAACTCCGGATACTGCAATTAGTAAAAGTTCAAATAACATAATTCGTTCTGCAAGTTTCCGGGAAACTAAACCTAACGTCACCGTTAAGTAAGCCAAAACACCGGCGGCAAACAGCTCAAATGTTAATTCAACCCAGAGATGAACTACCCACCATCGATAGTAGTCATCTACAGTATAATTAGGCATTATTTTGTGCAAAGGAGCCATGCCTGCCATGTATAAAGTGGCGATTCCGAACGCGGACCAGATAATTGTTCCAACCAAAATATTGTTGTCTTTGGCTTTACGAATTGTAAAAAATACCATAAAAAACCAAAGGACCAGTCCGACAACAAGTCCGATGTCCCACACGCGACCCAAATTTAAATATTCTCGTCCTTCGTTGCCTAACCAAAACCAGACACCGCGAAGTTGACCGGTTGCTCCTAAATAAATGCCAATGAGTCCGCCTGCCCCGACAATGAGAAGGGCTGCCCAAAGCACATCAACCAACCAGGGAAATCTTAGGTCTTTTTTCCCAACCAAAGGCGCAATAAACAGACCGCCAACCAACCAGCCGATGGTAACCCAGATGATAGCCAGGTTGGTGTGTAATGCCCGCATGACGTTGAAAGGCAGTATTTTTTGGGAAACAATAAAATTTTCGCCTGGTACGGTAGCGATATGTGCCAGATATCCACCCAGAATAACCTGTAAAGCAAAAAATAACGTTACAACAGGCAGATATTTCAGTAGTTTATTTTGTGATGGAAAGAGCTTATCCACAGAAAGAGGCGATTCCAGATCAGATGCATTCTCTTTCTTAATGAAGTGTTCGTACAACAAATAAAATACCAGAATCGTCAACGTCCAAAGTAAAAGCAACTGGACCAAAGACCAAAAAATATTATTCCAATTGGAATCTTGATCCACTAGGGGCTCTGCAGGCCAATCATTTGACCATGTTCTATCTGTTCCGGTACGATGAGAAGAAGCGACTAATTGTGCCCAATCCACAAACGCGGCGATTTTTTCAGCTTCGTCGGGGTGGATTACGCCACCGGGGAAACCATAATCTGAATTGCCATTTACGAGAAAATCTTTTAAATAGGCAACATTTGCTTTGTAGGCTTGCGCAGAAGCTTCAGTGTAAACCACAGTTTCTTCTGTGAGCGCTGTTTTTTCGTGGAAATCAATTTTTACGCGCGCCTTGACTGCTGCCAGTTGTTCGGGAGTGAGTGCGGTTTCGGTGGTGTCGAACATTTCAACCGCATAGTACTTATAGAGGGATTCCGCTCGTTTATGGAAAAAAGAAGTTGAGAAATCGGGTCCCAGATAAGCACCCATACCGAGCATGCTGCCATAATCCATTAAGTCAAATTGTTGAAAATATCCCTTGCCTGCAATGATATCATCGTAAGTGTAGAGTGTTTCTCCACTTTCGGAAACGACAGTCTTCGGTATGGGGGGAACTTCTTTCACCAGATTGGCTGAGTAATAGATGAGGATAATCACCATAAAAATGGCAATAAACCAGAATGAAGCGTACAATCCCTTTTTGCTTAACAAACGATCCAAAAATGAGTCCATAGACCCTCCTTAAAATTAAATGATTAAATGAATTAGGTCAATTATCGTTTATAACATTTTTGTGAAAATCCTCTTTTTGGAAAATTTTAATTGTTACGTACAGGTAAAAGAAAAAATAAAAAAACTAAAATTTAATTTCAGAAACTTGAGAAAGATCGGCCAACGATGTGGTGTATAACATTTTTTTAATTTCCTCTCTGTGCTTTTTCCAGAACTTATGCATGGAACAGGGGTTGCCATCGCTGCACTCAGGGAAACCAAGTATACATCGATTGTAATCGTCAAGTCCTTCTACGATTTCTACAATCTTGTACAGATAAATATTTAAATAATTGTCAGCTATTTGATATCCGCCATTTTTCCCTTGTAAAACATTAACAAATCCTGCTGAAGCTAATTTTCGCATGAGTCTTCCGAGATATTTATAGGGAATATCTAGCTTTTTGTGCAATCGGTTAACCGAAAAACGCTCCTCGTTATGGTTAGCTAAAAATACCATCGCTCGAATTGCGTACTCTGTTGTTTTGGAAAATCTCATATCCTACCTTCAAGTAGCATTTAACTTGTAAAATTAGATGCATATATTTGATAAAAGTTCCTCAAATTTGGAATTTTTTTTCAAAAGTTAATCGATGGGAAACGCTGTAAATAACCTTGCTGTGAGTGCATTTACCAAATAAGCCGCAGGAGAATCAGGGAAGGAGATCTACTGTGAAATATTATACAAAAAACCGGTCGTTTCCCGAAAAACAACTATTGTGGAAACGACCGGTAAATTCTCGAATTAGCAGCCACCTTCAGCGCGCTTCTTTTTCTTGCTTTTTTTATGAAAGACTCTATGCTTGGTTGGCTGATTTGTCTGGCTTTGGATGTCCAGATTACCACCGCCAAGGGCGCCAGCAATTGCTGCTTTAGATTTGTAAATCAAAATTTCATCATTTGACGCGTATTGTCCTGGTGGTTTAGGGTTCAGAATGTATTTGTTCCAGTAATTCAATCCACCTTCGAGCACCACGACGTCGCTGATGTCCGCGGCGTGTAAAACAACCCAGGCCTGAATCGCATGAGAGATGCCGTTGGAATATAAAATTATCAATTTGTCTGTGTCAAGTTCGTCAATTGTCTCAGGCTTAATCAATTCCGGCAAGGGAATGTTAATTGCATTTTTAATATGTCCCTGAGCGAATTCTTCCGGAGAGCGGACGTCAATTAAGAGAAAGTCTTCATTTCCCTCTACCAGCCATTTGGAGACTGTTTCGGGATCAATGTGGTACTCGTCTCCTGTAATCGTACGCGCTAACGCACCCGGTTTGATCACAATTTGTCTGGATTGGACTGGCAAGAATGCCAAAAGCAATCCCAGAATTATTGCGACAAAAGCGCCGATTTGATTTCCTTGTAATTTCATCACGCCTCCTTTGCAAATTTTGCTTCAACTTTTCCCGCGCCCCAGAATGCGCCAACTGCGATAAGTACAATAATAAACACAATAATTCCCGGGCGAATTCCAAGCCAGTTGTCCAGCGTAAAAGTGTCTCCTAAATGTCCGCTGTAAAAAAGAGGCTCAACCCACTGAAAAATTCCGGCAAATACCGCAATGCCAAAGACTACGCCCAATAAAAATAACATTCCGTCCAATCTGCCTGTTGCGGATGCGACAACACTGGTGCCCGGACAATATCCGCCGATGATGAATCCAAATCCCAAAATTAATCCGCCGACTATCTGCGGCCAGAGGTAGGTGGGATTAATGTAGATCAAATCTAAATCCAGCCAGCCAAAAGCATTGAAAAGATAGATACCAATCATCGCAGTGATTATTGCTGTGAACATGACTTTAAAAACTGTCATGTCACGGAACACGGAAATAAAACTGAGCTGCCAACTTATTGGCATTTCCAAATCCGGCGCGCTCCAGGGAAAAGCCAAAGCCAATGCCGATGAGGAAAGCAATCACAAAACCGGTTGTTTCGCCGAAGAAACCCATTTGTTCTAATGGTGCAAACATATTCACCTCATAATTTATTAAAAATCAGCATGTAAAAATTATATTTTGCAAATTTAAATCCATTGTTTTCTCATAAAATAGGCAAGCATATAGCCGCCAGCAAAAACCATGAGCATAAATGCCCAACTTCCGACCGCCAGAGTGGCTCCGCCGCTTAGCGCCTGTCCGCTGGTGCAACCCCGTCCCAGAGCAGCGCCGAACCCCATAAGGGAGCCGCCAATAAATGCAAATAGCAGTCGTTTTTTATCGGAGAATCGAGGTCCCCGCTCAATTGTCCATTTCGATCGACCGGCAAGAGCCCCGGAAATAAGTCCGCCGACCATGACGCCCAATACTTCAAAAACAAGCCAATTGCGCAACGGACTGTGTTTGCCGTGGGCATAATGGCTTAAAAAGTGATTATTTTCCACATAACTCGGAGCGGCTTTCATTTCAACGTAGGCAACTGTTCGTTTAACTGCTCCAGAGGCTCCCAAACCTCTGCCAGAAAAGAAATACGCTGATAATAATACCAGACCTAACATGACGCCAACTGCATAAGGAGGCCAATATTTTTGTGCTTCCATAAACTTTACCTCTCAGTTTAATGATTTATTTTGTTTTAAAAAATTTTAGTCTCAATAAGGAATCCAGGTTGAAATTTGTCCGGCTTCCACCATGAGAAAACGCAGCAGCAAGCCGCCAATTAACACCAGAACAGGAGAAATGGCAGCAGGGATATGCTTTCCGTTAATTTCATAAAGTTCGAGCAATCCGGGGATAATCAAACCAATCCCCATCACAAACACCCAGAAAAAAGCTGTCAATTGGCCGCCCATGATTAATTGAACTGCCTGTTTGGTGATTGCCGGACCCGTAGCAAGTTCAATAATGAGCAGCGCCAAAAATAGCAATTCCACAAGGATAAAGCCAAGATCGACTTTTTGGAATAATTTGATTTCTTCTTTTTTCTTTGAAAGCAAGACAATTAACGCGGCTGCCGCAGAAAGTCCTGAAACGAGAAACAACGGCCCTAAAATAGCAGAATTCCAAAAAGGTCTCGCTGAAAAAGTGCCTAGAAGGATGCCAGTGTAAATACCAATGGCAATACCAAGAAAAAGATTAATGTACGTGATTGGTTGGGAAAATTTAGACAAAAAATCAGTGACTTTGTCAAATTGAGGTATGCGTTTCAGCAAAATTTCATTGTAAAATTTGGGAAAGCCGTTTTTTAATTGAATGATAATAAAAAAGAGGTTGAACGGA
This sequence comes from Calditrichota bacterium, assembly GCA_013152715.1. Classification (NCBI taxonomy): domain Bacteria; kingdom Pseudomonadati; phylum Calditrichota; species Calditrichota bacterium. Next base: position 9,086 of record JAADFU010000189.1, on the reverse strand, counting down.
TAAAATAAAACTAAAATCCACGAGCCCCATGACATGGGAGAGGTAGGTTTGAATGTCAGGTATAATTGGTACACGCGAATTTTGTGTTCTAAATCCAGAAACAGCGCCAACATGCCAATGCTCAAAACAATAGGAGCCAATACCGGAATTTTTGACGCTGCGACACTCATTTTCTTTTCTTTGCCTAATAATACTACAATCGCCGAAAGCGCCACAATTCCTGCCACCAGTCCGCCTAAAAAGAGATAGACAGGAATCTCCCATCCCCAGATGTGAAGAGTGGGATCAATCAAATGATTCATTTTACCGGAAGTGATTTCTATTTCGTCCATTTTTAACCTTTCCTTTGAATTTCGAAATATATTGACTTAATTTGAGCCAGAGAGATGATTTCCGGCTAAATTAAATAATAAACCTGGGGTTTTGTCCCTGCCGCCGGAGCGACTACTTTCCACTTCCTCGCTTTGAGCAAACGGCTCACGTCGCTCGTGGGATCTTCCAGATCGCCGAAATACATGCAATGCGTCGGACAGACAGACACGCACGCGGGTTTTTTGCCCTGTTTTACGCGGTGAATGCAAAAAGTGCATTTGTCCACATAGCCGTCGGGGTGAACGTAACGCGCGTCATACGGACAAGCGGCGATACACGCTTTGCATCCGATACATTTGTCATGATAAACCAGCGTAATATTTGAATATTTGTCAATGTGGCTGGCTCCTGTGGGGCAAACCGGCACGCAGGGCGGATTTTCGCAGTGGTTGCAGCGCTCCGAGCGAATTTCCAACGCCAGATTCGGGTATGTGCCATGAGTCTGCTGAACAATCCAATCACGATGAAAGCCTTCAGGCGTCTGATTTTCTGTCTTGCATGCCACAACGCAGTCGCTGCAGCCGACACATTTTTTCGTATCGATGACCATTGCATATTTTGCCATTACGCTTCCTCCACTTTAAAAGTAACAAAATTGCCGCGCATTCCTGTTCCGCCCATAATCGGATCTTCCAGTACTTTTGTAATGAGCTGATTATCGTCGGCGCCTTTCAGGTAAGACCGCTTCATCATTTTGCTCCGGTGACCGAAACCGTGCACCATAAAAACGCAGTCCCGGCGAATGCGCTCGGTTACTTTTGCTTTAATTTTATTGCTCACAACGCCGTCCTGGTTTTCCAATTTGATATACTGGCCGTTTTCGATGCCCCATTCTTTTGCAACGTCGGTGTTTATCCAGACTTGGTTTTCATTCATCAGTTGGACAAGAATGGGATTGTTTGTTGTACGGCCAAAAGTATGCATCGGCGCACGACCATAGAGCAGCCGATAATAGCCTTCCCCTGGTTCCTCATGGCGAGTGTATTTTGGAATAGAATCAAATCCGCTCTCCGCCAAAACTGTCGAGGATAATTCAATTTTACCGGTATCGGTGTTAAATTCGAAATCTTCGCCATCCAGACCGTAAAGCGGCTGATCCCAGTCAAATTTTTTCACCCCGATCTTTTTCATTTCCTCCAGAGATGAGCCAATTTTTTTCAATCGAAAGTCAAGATATTCTTCCATATTTTTCCACGGAAAATATTTTTCCAACCCGAGTTTTTTTGCCAATTCCTTGGCAATCCAGGACCCTGGTTTTGATTGCCAGCGCGGCTTGAAAACCGGCGCCCGCAGCGCCACCGTCGGAATTCGTCCCTGGGAAATACGCAAATCATCGTAACGTTCCAGATAAGTACATTCCGGCAACACGACATCTGCCCAGCCGGTGATTTCAGAAGGCATGGTGTCAATGGCGACGAGCAATTCCAGATTTTGAATTCCCTCGAGTACTTTTGGAAAATTGGGAATACTCGTAGGAATATTTACGCCGTAAACGATCCAGCCTCTGATGGAACATTTTCTGTCGAGGGAAGGCACCGTAGCATCGCAGAGACCTTGCGCCAAAATCTCCGAAGCCAACGGGTATTTGTTTGGGTTCAAATCCCACCATGTCATATTTGGTTTGGGGTATTTGGGAAGGGGATATTTCGGCACTTTCTTTTTTGCCGGGAAGAAAAATCCGCCTTTTCTGCCCCAGCTTCCCAGAAGCGCATTCAAAATTGCGCCCGCTCGCACTCGCTGCGTATCATCACCGTACCAGGTCACATGCCGACCCGGATGGATGATTACTCGCGGAGCTGCTTTTCCCATTTCCCGAGCCGTTTTTCGAATCAAATCCGGCGAAATAGTAGTGATCGGATATGCCCATTCCGGAGTGTAGTTTTTCACCTCTGCTTTGAGTTCTTCAAAGCCGTGGGTGTAGCGTGCGACGTAATCTTTGTCGTAAAGTTTTTCCTCAACAATCACGTTAATCCAGGCGAGCAAAAGCGCCAAATCGGTCGCCGGTTTAATGGGGAGCCAATATTTCGCTTTGCTGGCGGCGACGGAAAATCGCGGATCAACAGAAATAATTGTACCGCCGCGCTGGATCAATTCTGCAAATTCTTGTACCTGAGTATTGTGCATGTTTTCGCCAAGGTGCGAGCCGATCAATACCAGGCAATCCGCATTTTTAATATCTGTGTTCGGCGGTGAGCCGATGATTTCGCCGAAAGTAAAATAGTAGGCATCTTCACGAGGACCGCGGCACTGGGCGTAAGATGGCGCGGTAACATTGTCGCTGCCGTAGGCGCGAAGCAAATTTTTGAAAAAAGTGCCGCCAGTGCCGTGGCTGAATAGGGCGAAACATTCGGGGCCGTATTTTTCTTTGATCATTTCCATTTTTTGGGCAATGTAGTCCAGCGCCTCGTCCCAGGTGGCTTCGCGGAATGTTTGCTTTCCGCGCTCGGCGGTTCTGATGAGAGGCGTTTTTAATCTTTCATCGTCAAGATAAGCGCCGATGCCTCCGGTTCCTCTGGGGCACAATCTTCCGTTACACAGAGGATCGTTTTCATTGCCCTCAATTTTCCACGGCTGACCGTCCTTTTTGACAGCCCAGCCAGCGCATTTCCAAAAACAAATCTCACAGTAAGTAGGGAATTTTTCAATGTTGGGCCCGGCAAATCCTTTCGCTTTTCCCATCAGATCAAAGGGATCGAAAAGACTGGCGCCAAGAGTCGCTCCGCCTAACCCCAACGAAGAAATTTTAATGAACTCACGACGATTAAGTTTTTTTGACATAATTCTTCCCATCCGATTAGAATTACAAGTTATTTAGTCTGTTTTTGAGTTTTGGCTACCTTTTCGCTAATCAATTCTTTGCCTGAATTTATTGCCTTGAAAAAGCAAAATTTTCATACTGCTGAAAAAATTAACAGCTTAAAACAATTGGCGCAAAACTCTAATACAAATTTTGATAATGCTCGCGTACTTGTTGAGTCGAAAACAGAAAATAGAGCTGCCGGGTCAGTCTCCACCCCACAATAGACGCCAAAACTCCCAACACACAGTGAAACATGATGACAATCGACACCACGATTAAAATGTTTTGTGGGGGGATGCCAAATATTTCAGCGCTTCTCACGAAAAAGGTGGAATAGACTCGGGAAATTCCCCAGCCCGACAAAAGTCCTTGCGTGAAAAAAGGATGAAGCAAACTCCAAAGCATGGCAAGAATTGCGGCGATGGTCATATTCGTTCTATTAATCTTTCCGCGGCTCAAACTTATTTCCACTAAAGAAGACTCGATTAAAATTGCCATAATAGGGAAGAAGGCTAAAGCGCCTAAAAAAATCAACTTCAAGTAAGAAGTCAAAATCCCCAATAAAATTGACGTGCCACGCTGGGGAATAACATCGCGCGCCAGAAACAAAATGACAAGGCCAAAAAATGATAAAATAGCTCCGGAAAAGGGCAATTTAAAAGCGCGAAGAATGAGACCCAAATTGATCTCAATCAGCGCCCACATTCCCGACAACAGAGACAGTAGCGCAATGTCTCTGTTGCTATAATGGAGTCGTACTTTCATTTTACACCCAAATTAGTGATGACGCGCTTTAAAACCGGCCATGAAAAATTAAGACGTTCCAGATCACGAACAGAATTGATGTTGTAAAAAATGTGACGGTGATAAAAGTGTAGCTCTTCCCCAAAATTAAGCTTCATCGTATTCACCTTGTCGTAAAAAGCAAAAACCTGATTGTCGCCGGATTCCAATTGTTTTTTTATTATCGGGATGCAACTTTTAGAGTAAATAGCGCATAACGGTTCGTATTTATTGTCGTGAACAGGCACGGTGACATCAGCTTTTTCGCTCTGGTCAAGCAAGTACTGAATGCATTCGGCTGAAATAAAGGGCATATCTGCCGGCACGACGATATTTTTCTCATGGTTTGAGTGGCAAAGACCGGTATAAATGCCGCCCAGGGGACCGCAGTTGGCGATTAAATCCCTCTCTTTTCGATAGGGAAGAAAAGTCAACTTTTCCGGCGAGTTGGTCACGATGACAATATCCCTTGTGAAATTTTTAACGATATTGACTACTCGTAGGAGTAAAGGCGCACCCTGAAAATCGACCAGCGTTTTGTCCGAACCAAAGCGGCTACTTTTGCCGCCGGCTAAAATTATTGCGCCACACAAATTTTTTGAAAGAAAACTTTCTTCCATTAATTTTTATTCTGCATCTGAAATATGAGAATGCCTATTATTTTCAGACAATGTTAAAGTTATTGAGAAATAAAATCAAGTAAAATTAATATTGTTAATTCTTGACAATAGCAAATAAATTACACGGCAAATATAATATTTGAGAAAATTAATGTCAAGCATTTTTTTTATTTTTTGACCCTAAACTCCAATTTTTATGCTTCAAAATCGGCAGAAGCATGCATTGGGCTGCATTTAAAATTGCACGACGAGATTTTTCAAGTTTCATGAAGCTATTTTTTACACGAAAAATCTCTTGCATAAAAAGAAATTTTTTCTTATCTTTGCCACACTTTAACTTTTGATTGTTATTTATCATGGATAACTTTTGTGACGCTCGGCAACACATGGTCGAGAATCAGATTAAAAAAAGGGGTATCAGAAACAAAACGGTCCTCGAAGCCATGGGGCGCGTCCCGCGGCATCTTTTTATTGAAAAAAAGCACTGGTCTCATGCATACAATGATTCTCCGGTGCCCATCGAGTGTTCCCAGACAATTTCACAGCCATACATGGTCGCGCTTATGACTGAATTAGCAGATCCAGCGGCTGACAAATCCGTATTAGAGATCGGAACGGGTTCCGGCTATCAGACGGCGATTTTGGCTGAAGTCTTTGGCAAAGTTTTTACTGTTGAGAGACATAGAATTTTAGCTGAGCACGCGAAACAAATTCTGACAGAGATGGGCTATTACAATATTAATTATAAAATTGATGACGGCTCTGATGGCTGGGGAGAGAAAGCGCCGTTCGATGCGGTTATTGTCTCCGCTGCCGCGCCGGTGGTGCCGGACTCACTAGTGCGACAATTGAGAAAAACAGGGAAAATGGTGATTCCGGTAGGGTCTCATTTTCAGCAAACGCTGCAATTAGTTCAAAAGAGAGGCGATTCTTTCATCTCAAAAGCTATTTGTGGTTGTGTATTTGTGCCGTTGATCGGAAAGCAGGGGTGGGAGGAATAGCGTTTTGGTTTTTGACAAAAGTCATCAGCTCAGGGCAGACATCTTTGGGGAAAAATTAAAATGAAAAATGTGAAAAAGGATATTTTACTGATCGTGAAAGGCGGCGCTATCGGGGTTGCCAATATTATCCCGGGCGTTTCCGGAGGCACGATAGCAGTTGTGCTGGGAATTTATGAATACCTGATAGAAGCGATCAGCAATTTTGTCACCGACAAACAAAAGCGCAAAGAATACGTCATTTTTCTGGCTAAAATTGCCATTGGCGCGGTGACAGTTATTTTCCTCTCGGCAAAATTGATGAAATTTTTGCTGGAGAATTATTTTATTTACACGAATCTGGCTTTTGTGGGGTTGATTGCCGGTTCCATTCCATCTATTTACAAAAGCCATGATGAGATGAAACCGAGCACTGCATCTATCATTTCCTTTTTTGTCGGTGCGGGAATAATTTTGCTGTTTGAATTTGCTTTTCCCGGAGTTGAAAAAACAGAAGCTGTGGACGTTGCTTTCAACCTCAGTTTTAATGCTGCCATGCTGCTGGTAGTCGCCGGATTTTTTGCCGGTGGATCCATGATTGTGCCGGGAATTAGCGGCTCATTCATCATGCTTTTAATGGGTCAGTATTATATTGTGACAAGTTGCGTGGCGGATCGAAATGTTGTCCCTTTGCTCATCGTAGGCGTGGGAATTATGTTGGGAATTTTCATTTTCGCTAAAATCATCGACATTTTGTTGAAAAAATTTCCCAAAGAAACTTTTTATTTTATTCTGGGGCTGGTTATTGCCTCGTTGTACAGTATTTATCCGGGAATGCCCCACGGCACGACTGAACTCATGTTTGCCATTGTCATTACTGTAATTTGTTTTTTGATTTCATTTATTATCGGAAAATCTGAAACTTAATTTTATCGGCGTAGTAAAATATTATTATTTTTCGGGGCGTAGCGCAGCCCGGTCAGCGCGCCTGCTTCGGGAGTAGGAGGCCGGAGGTTCAAATCCTCTCGCCCCGACTAATCAAGGTCTCTTCGTGAGACCTTTTTTATTGGAAAAAATTTCCTTTGTTATTATGAAAAATAATAATGTCCTTCTTATTAATCCGTGGATTTACGATTTTGCGGCGTACGATTTTTGGATTAAGCCAGTGGGTTTGTTGTCTGTCGCTAATTTCCTGGAAGAATATGGCTACCAGACCCATCTCATTGATTGCTTGGATCGATTTCATCCGCTTGCGCCAAAAACGAAAAACAAAAAATACGGCACGGGAAAATTTATCCGTACGCCGGTTGAAAATCCAAATTTCACCAAAAGTATTCCGAGACGACGCTATGCGCGCTACGGTTTGCCGATAGATGCATTTTTGCGAGCTATGGATGCGGTTCCGCCTCCGATGGCAATTTTAGTGACTTCAGGAATGACCTACTGGTACCCGGGCGTAAAATTAGCGATTGAATTGGCAAAGAAAAAATTTCCCGGCGTGCCGATAATTTTAGGCGGAATTTACGCCACGCTGTGTTTCGATCATGCGCGGGACAATATGGGCGCTGATTTTGTGGTCAAAGGCCAGGGCGAAATCGAGGCGCTGAAATTGGTCGCTGCAATTGCGGGATTTCAACACGATCTTCCGTTGATGCCGCCGCCTTTTCCCGAACCAACATTTCGCCATTATAGGAAATTAGCGTCGGCGCCATTGTTCACATCAGTCGGTTGTCCGTTTCGATGTTCATTTTGCGCCTCGTTTTTGCTTTCCGGCAAATTCAGGCAAAAAGATCCGCAGGCAGTGATCGATGAAATCCGCTATTTCTACTACAAGCGTCACGTCCGTTTTTTCGCCTTTTTCGACGATGCGCTGTTTGTCAACCACGAAAAACACATCGAAGTCATTCTGCGGCACGTCATTGAAAACCAATTTCAAATTTCTTTTCACACCCCGAATGGCGTTCATCCTCGGGAAATTACTCCTGAATTAGCGCGCACAATGTACCTCGCTAATTTCAAAACTATCCGCTTGAGCTACGAGACGATTAACAAATCGCGCCAGAAAGAAATGGGAAATAAAGTGTCCGACGACAGCCTGGCTCAGGCGGTTAATAATTTAGTCGCAGCCGGCTATCAGGCGCGCCAGATTGATGCCTACGTCATCATGGGAATTCCGGGCCAAACAGTCGACGAAGTTATCGAAAGCATGCTTTTTGTCGTCAGTTTGGGCGCAAAAGTGAGGCTCACGTCTTTTTCGCCGCTACCGGGAACAAAAGATTGGCAGCGCTCGGTTGAATTGTACAACATGCCCCCGAATATTGATCCGCTTCTCACCAACAACACTCTTTATCCACTGGCGCGGGAAGATTTTCCGGTGGAAACATTTGAAAAGTTAAGAAAATTATCAAAAACGCTCAATTATGGAATCGATAACGGAATCAATTTTTGCGAGCAATCCCGCTTCGCTCGCTCGTTTCGCGCTAATTTTTTAAAATTTAATCGACTTGACGGATAATTGCTCCGGGAATTGGAACAATTTCGGGCGCTAATAACTTAAAATGAGTAGAATCGACGCCACAAGTTTTGCCTTTGATTTTGGAAAGCAATAATTTTGATTGCCAACAAGGAGGTAGCAAATGAAAACTGATTTTATTCATTGGCTCGGTCACGATAGCTTTATCATTGAGAATGCCGGAAGGGTTTTGTACATTGATCCCTGGAAATTACCGGCGGACGGGCCTCAGGCTGATTACATTTTTGTCACTCATAGCCACTATGACCATTTTTCCCATCCGGATATTGAAAAAATAAGCAAAATTGACAGTCGGATTATTGGTCCCAAAGACGTCACAGATAAACTGAACGGCGATGTACTGAGTCTCAAACCGAATGAAGTCGTCAGGCTTGATTTGTTGGAAATAGCGACAATCCCGGCGTACAACATTAACAAAAGCTTTCACCCGCGAGAAAAAAACTGGCTGGGATTTGTGATAAAATTGTCGGATGGCAAGAAAATTTATCATGCCGGGGACACGGACTTCATCCCGGAAATGAAATCGCTGCATGTGGACATCGCTTTGCTGCCAGTGAGCGGAACTTACGTTATGACTGCCGAGGAGGCCGCCGAAGCAGCCAATACATTCAAACCAGAAGTTGCTATCCCCATGCATTTTGGCGATATTGTAGGAAGCGCAGCTGATGCACAAATTTTCCAAGAAAAATTCAAAGGAACAACGGTTATCAAATCAATTGAGAAATAGGGATTTTCCACTGCACAAGAAATGCCAATTTGTTGTCCGGATAATTGCTATCTGATAATTAAGCCAAAATAGATCACGTCAAGTGACGTTTTGTCTCAGTAGTGCGCCCATCTCAAATTGCGCGCTTACGGGCATTGAAACGGGAGTACCTGTCGAGTAGAAATGCCTCATGGGGTTTGTCGGCAAAGCGTTCGGACGACAGGCGCGTATTTTCACCGTCCATTTTATTAAAACAACCAAGGTTGCGGACTATTCAAAAATCAAGAACACGCCA
>JAADFU010000188.1 GCA_013152715.1 Calditrichota bacterium | reverse complement strand
CGTTCAATTCGACGATAAAATCCGCTAACATAAAAAAGATAAATAATTGTTTTTTTCAAATATTAAGTCAGCAATTAGCTTTTCATGAATTGGATAAATTGAAAAGGGTAGGAAATAGGGTGAATAAGCTGATTTTTTATTTTAACCACCTAATTTTTGGCAGCAAATCAATAATAGTGCCGATAATTTGCAAACAACTGTTCAACAATAACCGACGAAGCGTGTCGGAAAAGCTGGTAAAGCAACTAACATATTAGTTTATAAGTCCACGAATTTTGGAAATTTTTCTAAATATAGACATGTTTTTCCAATATTAGAAAATATTAGGCTATGCTCATTTTAGATTTCTCTTTATCTTGTTTTTTATAATTCGTATCGATAGCGCTGTTTTAATTATACAAAAAAAGCCTGAAGTTGTCAAGCAGAAAATCACAAAAATCGGGAAAAGTAATTGCGCATTATCGACATCCTTTGCTAACAATAAAAAATTCCCTGTTTCAATTCTTCCAATGAATTCGCCTGATTGAGATCCGTATTTTTGATTTCGTACAGGTCGGCTTTGGTGCGGAAAAAGGTGCCGTCGGAGCGGTAGCGTTTGGCGCCTTTTTTGTAGAACGAGGCGCGTTGGAAAAGTTGAGATTTTGTCACCCAGCCGCAGATTGTGAGCGCGTTCGTTTTTTTGTTGAGACTGCAAAAGATGTAAACGTCGGTGTGGAAATCTTTTTGCAATCCGATGAAATTGTTCACGTAATAGTGGCGCACATCGGTTTCTCGGCCCATGGTTTTGACATCGATGATTTTGTCGGCAAAGCGAAAGTCTTCGCCGTCATCGCTGCCGTGCGCGCCGGTGACCAGTGGCTGGTTGAACAATTTTTGTATCATGCACTGACCGATTAAACCGGTGAGCTGTTCTTCCCGACTGCCGTCGGCAACGCCGCGGTTGCCGAAGTTGTGCTTCTTGAGAAGATTTTTGCAGTAAAGAATAATTTTGTCTGGGACTTTTACGGTGAACATAACGTTATCAGCGGAAAAAAAGTTATTCTCACACAAAGGCACGGAGCCACAGAGAAAAAACTTTTTTTATTTTCTCGGTGAATTTTTTGTCTCTTTATTTTAATACCCTTTGTGCCTTTGCGGCTTCGTGTGAGTTTTTTTGCTTCACACAAAGCCACGGAGCCCTCGATGAACATGTTGTTCGAAAAAAGTCTTCAATTGCTCATAAACCCGCTTTTTGAATGAAACGATTTGGGACAGAATATCGTCGAATTCCATCCACTGCCAATTCTCAAATTCAACCTGATCGCCGAGGGTGATTTTGTCATCGGAATCAATGAAGCGGAACAAAAACCAGTAGTGTATCTGGCCGCGTACAAGCTCCGAACGCAATTCCGGCGGCAGTTCGTAGGCTAACAAATCCTCATTTTGCGCGATGAGCTCAAGAGATTCCGGTTTAATGCCGGTTTCTTCCTCGATTTCTCGATAAACAGCAGCCTGAGGCATCTCTCCGATGAGAATGCCGCCTTGCGGAAATTGCCAGGCTGGGACTGCTCCTTTTCTTTTGCCCGCGAAAACACGGCCGTTTGCGTTTACAATTATCGCCCCGACTCCGGCGCGGAATTTTTGTGTTGAAGTCTGATATTTACGCTTAAAAATATTCATTCGTTCGACAACCTTTGATTCAACGGAGAAATTTTATCGAATTATTTTGAATTCTCTGAAAGTGAGAGCAAAATTTTTACCAGCGGAAAAGGATATTTCCATTTAAACGTTCGCATCACCGAGCCGCGCATTTTGCCGTCGATGATGTTGAACGGCAGGGTGAAAGTTTTGACCTGAACGGAGTCTCCTTTGTAAAGCGAACCTTTCAAATAGCCGCCTTTGATGATAAAATCGGTTTTGATGTTTAGCCAGCGCCCGAACCAACCGCGATTTTTGCCGAAGCGGCAATTCATCATTTCCGTATCGCCGACTTTTCCCTGAACAGAACCGTCTTTGTGAATGGTAATTTTTACGTTTACCGTGTCTTTCGCGTTCGCCAACTTCGGAATTTTGCTGATGGGAAGATAGATTTTGCATCTTCCCTGCCAGGTTCCGACCAATGAATCGGAGACGTTATTTTTCGCAGCAGCGAATGAAAATTGGGCGAGAAGCAAAACGATGAGAAAAGAAAAATTTCGCTTCATAATTTTCCTTTCGAGTGAGTGAGTACGTTCACAACAATTTCGCCGCAATGCGCTGTTCCGCTTTCCGGCAGTACTCTTCGGAAATGTCGATCCCCAGATAGCGGCGCGCAAATGAAAATGCCACGTAGGTGGTCGTGCCCACGCCGTTGAAGGGGTCGAGGATAACGTCATTTTTGTAGCTAAAAAGTTGCAGCACTCTTTTGACGAGTTCCTCCGGAAACATGGCGGGATGGCCGTAAGATTTCATTTTTCGTTCCGGCGAAATAGACCATTTTGCCACAACCCATTTTTTGAAATCGTCTGCCGTGATGTCGATATTTTCTTTGTCGCCAGATTTTTTCAAGTCACCCTTGCTGAAAATTTCCAGAAATTCCCAGGTGTATTTCAAATAGGGGCTGCTCGGACTTTTCCAGCTTCCCCACGAGGTGTATTTGCAGTTGTAGTTGTTTTTTTCCCAGAGAATTTCGCCTTTCCAGATTAATTTTTTATTGAGAAAAAAATTACTGATGATGTGATGGCTGGGAATGTAATCGGAAAATAGCGGTTGAATATTGACGACAATTCTGCCGCCGAATTTCAGCACGCGAATGCATTGGTCGAAAATGCGAAAAAGTGTGTCAAAATAATTTTCCCAGAAATGATCGTCCTGGCTTTGCTCGTAATCCAGTCCGAAGTTGTACGGCGGCGACGTGAAAATCAGGTCCACGCAATTGTCCGGTAGTTGCGCCAGCACTTTTTCGCTGTCGCCGCAGATGATGCGATCCGTGAATTCTTCAGGGAAGTCATTGTTTTTTCCGGAGAATTGATGGCCACGAGCGTAAAAATACTGGCTGCGTTGCTCTTCTTTTTTCGCCCTGTTTTTGACTTTTCTTTCTTTGTTGTAATCGACAAAATTTCTCCGCCCGGCGTGAATGCCGTAGCTGCCAATGCGTTCGATTCGTTGAATGATTTTTTTAAGCCAATTTTTCTGCTCATCCAACTGATAGCGCGCCCGAACGTCTTGTTCCAATTGATGTAATTTATTCAAATCAATTTCCCGCAGGAAAATAGTAATCCCCTCACCGGAAAATTCCACTTTCATTTCTTTGGGTTTGAAATTCCGGTTTATTTCCTGAAGATAACTTTTTTCTTCGGGATTTAGCGGCGAAGAAAGCGGCAGGTGTATTTTTTTATATTCAATCATAAAATGCAGGTCCAATTTTTCTTTCTCAATATAATGGCTGAAAAGTTAAAAATCAAGTGATTTTCCTTGAAAAATGATTTGAATATTTGTATATTGAGCTTACGAATTGGCTGAAAGCTCATTTTATTTTCTGCCTCGAAGGATCGAAAACTCAAAGTTAATTATTTTGGTGAATCGGCCTTTGGGGCACAAATATTAACCCCAACCGCAAAAAACAGGAGATTAGCATGAAACGAACTGTCATTCCCCTGGTGGTAACTTCTGCTCTTTTGATCGTTTTTTTGTGTGGATTTTTGTCCGAAAATGGCACTCGTACTAAAAAAGGACAACAAGTACCGGAATTTAAAGTGACAACATTGGCGGGGAAGGAAGTGGCAATTAATGATTTAAAGGGGAAAGTCGTGTTGATAAATTTCTTCGCAACGTGGTGTCCGCCTTGCAAAGCTGAAATGCCCCATCTGGAAAAGGAAATCTGGCAGAAGTATAAAAATCGTGATGATTTTTTCCTGATTTCAATTGGCAGGGAGCACAAGGCAGAGGAATTGGTCAAATTCAAAAAACAAAAAGGCTTTACGTTCCCCATTGCACCTGACCCGAAGCGTGGCGTTTATTCGCTTTTTGCTGAGAAAATGATACCCAGAAATTATGTCATTGATAAAGACGGAAAAATCGCGCTTCAAGAGATTGGGTACAACGAGGAACTATTTTCTCAATTGAAATCAACGTTGGAAAATTTGTTGGCTGACAAATAGTTTTGATTAGCTTCGCTCGTTTTGCCAGAAATTGTTTTATTCGTGCGCTTGATCCCACAGAATTGCAACCGACAATGAGGAGGAACAGAGTATGCAGACTTCGAAAGAGATTGTGAAAAATTGTGTGAAATTTGAGACGCCAGAACGGATGCCGCGAGACCTGTGGGTGTTGCCCTGGGCAGAGACACATTTTGCCGAACAAGTCGCTGAAATGAAACAGCGCTTTCCGACAGATTTTAGCGGAACCGCTGCGGTCTATTTGCCCTCGCCGAGAGAAAAAGGCGATCCTTACGCTAAAGGCGAGTATGTCGATGACTGGGGCTGTAAATTTGTCAATTTTCAAGAGGGCGTGATCGGTGAAGTAAAGGAACCGATGATTCGCGACATTTCCGATTGGAAAATTGTTCAGCCGCCCTATGAAACTTTGCCGCGGAACAAACAACAGGCGTACGATGAAATCAGCCGATTTTATGAAAAGAGCGAGAAATTTGTCATGGCGAATCTCTGCCCGCGGCCCTGGGAGCGATACCAATTCCTGCGCGGCACCGAGGAGGCAATGGTCGACATGATGATGCCCGAGGAAGGCGGCGCAGATCTGCTCAAGGCGATTCATGATTTTTATTTGAAGGAAATGGAATTTTGGGTCAGATCCGACGTCGATGCGGTGATGTTCATGGACGACTGGGGCTCACAAAATCAGTTGCTCATTCCGCCGAGAATCTGGAGAGAATTGTTCAAGCCGCTTTACAAAGAATATTGCGACATGGCGCACGCTGAGGGGAAATTTGTTTTTATGCACAGCGACGGCTACATTCAGGAGATTTTCACCGATTTGGTCGAAATTGGCGTGGATGCGATAAATTCCCAGCTTTTTACCATGGATTTCGAGTATTTGCGCGACAATGTGAAGGGAAAAATTACTTTCTGGGGTGAAATCGACCGCCAGCATGTTTTGCCCAGTGAAAACCCGCAGCAAGGCCGCGATGCTGTTCGCAAAGTTGCCGAGTATCTGTACGATCCGACAGGTGGCATCGTCGCTCAATTGGAATTTGGCGCCGGCGCCAATCCGGAGACGGTGTTGGCGGTATTTGAGGAATGGGAAAAAATTGATCAGGAAAATCGGAGATAAAAAACAGCGAGAAGCGGCGTCAACTGTTTTGATATTCGTTTGACGCCCGCTCTCGAAAACGAGAAATGCTATTTTGCTATTCAGCAAAATTTTTTTGCCAATCCGACCAGTTTGTCGAGCTTTTGTAGAATTTTTTCAAAGGTAATTTTTCAGGGAGAATCAGAGAATCATCAACTTTTTGGCAGCAAAAAAATAATATTGATTTTTCAAATAAATTTTATTATATTCTGGTTCAAAAATTGAAGCACGGGCCCATAGCTCAGTTGGTAGAGCAGCGGACTCATAATCCGTAGGTCGTAGGTTCGAGTCCTACTGGGCCCACAATAACCCTTTAAGTAATTTAAGAACTTAAGGGGTTATTTTTTTGTTAAATATAAAGTTAGATTTTTAGGATAAAAAATATCCATTTTAGTGGCTGTTACTCTTTTTTAATAGTTTTTAGCCCATTTCAGTTTTATTATGTCACGTATGTGTCACGCGTTTAAGAGTAGGTTTGGCTTACAGAAAAAATATTATTGAACAACCAGAAAAAGCTTTAACGAATCATTTTTTGTAATAGAGTGTAAAAAAATGATTCACTGATTTTCACTAATGAAACAAGAATAATTTGTGAAAATTCGCATCCGTTTGTGATCAAAAAAATTTCCGAACCCCTTTTAAAAAATTGATTGCATAATATCTTATTATTTATTATATTAACGGAAAATGAAGGGTTCGGAAAGTTCGGAAAAAGAGCGATCTATGCAAAAGTTGAAAAAAGAATTTGAGCAGTTAAGAAAAGAGAATATCCATTTTATTGCTGTATCCAACAGTGAATGGTATTCGCTATTTAAAGACGAAATCAGAAATTCTATTGCCATCGAGGGCATTTTCGCCAACCGCAATGAATTACTTGACGTACTGGAACGAAATAAACGGACGGATACACAAAAGACAGCAGCCATATTGGGCTATTTTGAGTCTGCCAGTTCTGTTTATGAGTATGCGAATAATCTTTTCAAAGAAAACGAATTCAAACTGCGTCTGGCAGACATCAAACAAATTCATTCTCTTCTGATGCGATACGAAAAGCAGATCGGCACCTTTCAGGGAACATTGGGAGATTTCCGAAAAGGCGACGTTGAAGTCATTGAATCCCATTTTACTCCTGTGAAAGCTCCTTTTTTGAACCAGACGATGAAATTATTTGTCAAATGGGTTAATGAAAAATTAAGTGATGATGATTATGATAAGTTGAAACTTGCCACAATCAGTCATGTACTGTTTGAAACGATTCATCCCTTTCGCGATGGAAACGGCAGAGTGGGCAGGATTTTGCTTTCCTTTTTGTTCATCGGCTGCGGTTATGTGAACATCGCCATCAAAGGAACGAATAAGGAAAATCGGAATAAATATTACGAGGCGTTGGAAATCGCGGATGATCAATGTGAGCTGCTGCTTCGTGCTATTGAAAGCGGGAAAAAAGTCAGCACAAAAGATATGGATCGCTATCTTGAAAAAAGTGACATCTCATTGTTGAAAAAAATTATTGAAGATCGTTTAAAGGATGCACTTGAGCGATTGAAAAGAAGGGAATCGCTCGCATTTGCAAAAGATGCTTTGCTGCCGTTACGGGATGCGGCAAAATTTTTTCATTATTCTCAGGATTATTTGAGGAAATTAATAAATAATGACAAGCTGCCAGCCCAAAAAAAAGGCAAATTGTGGTATGTTCGGGTTCGGGATGTTGAGAAGTATCTGGAAAGTTTATCGAAATAGATTTAGCCACCAATGATCATGAATTAACGCTAATGTTTTTTTATTTGTGTATATTTGTGGCAAAAATGCTTTCCGAACCCAAGCAAAGGTTCGATTTTTTATTATATTGTATTTATTAAACTTATTGATGTGACATGGTTCGGAAAGTACGGAATAATGACTCATTAGGGTTTGCTGAAAAATTAGTCCAAAAGCCTTAAAAATTCACCCTACATTGCTTACAGGTAGTCCCCTATTTTGTGTAATTTTTTTCTTAGTAATTTCGGTCACCCTGCGGATTAATGGCCGCACTTTTTATTCTCTGCTACCTTTGCCTCCAACATTTGTTTCAATTTTTCTACGAAAATTTTTGTATTGTTCCCTGTATCGCTTTTCTTCGTTGTTCTCAAAGATTCAATTTGTAAAAAAAATCATTTCAAATTGCAATTTAACCTCATGTTAGCCCTTGCTGTTATTTTGCCCCAAAAACTTTAAGTATTTGATAAAAAATAAGTTAATCTTCTCTGAAAAACCAAAGTGCGAGCCTAGAAATGTTTGAATCTACATGGTACGATTTTTGAGAATTGTGAAAAAGTGCACCGCTTTACAATGATAAAATCGAAAAGTATAATCTCTTTTTGAAATTTTCGGGGATGACGTCTGCGATGGAAAAAATAAAAATTGAAAACAGAAAAAAATCAACGAAGGTGCATTTGCGCGGCGAGTTGACGGTTGACGATGCTATCTTGTTGAAGGAAGAATTGCACAAAATCGTCGAAGTCGCGGAAAAAGTAGAGCTTGTTTTTGATGCAAATGCTGAACCGCACACTGCGGTGATTCAACTCATTTTGGCTTTGCAGAAGGATTACACAAGGTCCGGCAAAAAATTGTCATTTCAAAGTGCTGCCAATTCTTCTGTAAAAGATGCTTTAACAATATTAGGGTGCGCGCACTTTTTGAACTGAACTTTGCCGGGGAAGCACCTGTTGAGATTGAATTTTAGTCTATGGGAAAGCGCGGAGGTAATTTATGTCGTTGAAAACGATCATGACCGTCGACGATTCGCCGAGCGTCAGGCAGTTTGTAAAAATGACGCTGCAGAGCGCCGGCTTTGAGGTTGTGGAAGCCGAAGACGGAAAAGATGCGCTGCAAAAAATGGACGGCTCACCAATCCATCTGGCGTTTGTGGATTTGAACATGCCCAACATGAACGGCATCGAATTCATCAAAGCGGTCAGGTCTCACGAAAA
Organism: Calditrichota bacterium; assembly: GCA_013152715.1. Lineage (NCBI taxonomy): Bacteria > Pseudomonadati > Calditrichota > Calditrichota bacterium. Next base: position 35,319 of record JAADFU010000188.1, on the reverse strand, counting down.
GTACCGTTTCATTCCATTGATTATGCTTACCACTGAATCTCAAATGAGCAAAAAACAGGAAGGAAAAAAAGTCGGCGCGACCGGCTGGATCGTCAAACCTTTCAAACCGGAGCAGTTGCTGGCGGTGGTGAAAAAAGTACTTGGCTAATTTCACGCAAGACGGATGGAACATGGAAAATTTTGTTGAACTTTACAAAGAAGAGACAAAAGAGCTGCTGAATGATATTCAGGACACGTTGCTGGAATTGGAGGAGAAACCAAAAGATCGGGAACTGATCGATCGGGTTTTTCGGGCGATGCACAATATGAAAGGCAACGGCGCCATGTTCGGCTTTGACAATATTTCTGCCTTCACCCACGACATTGAAACTGTTTACGACAAAGTTCGGGAAGGCGAACTTCCCGTCACACCTGAATTGATAAATTTAACTTTGGAAGCCTGCGACCAGATTAATTTGATGCTGCTCAAACCCGGCGCTGATATTGGCAAACAAAAAGAAAAAGTCGATACGACTTTGCAGGGGTTTGCCCAATTGCTTCCCCAAAAAGACCAGCAGTCCCGTGTTAAAAGTGTCAGTTCTGCGATTGCAGCAGATAAGCGCGCTGATGAGAAAAAGAGCGCTACTTATTTTATTCATTTTGTGCCTCACGAAGATATTTTTCTTTCCGGCATGAATCCGATTTTGTTGCTCAAAGAACTGCTCGAGCTTGGCTCCGGTCATGTGATTGCTCATTGGGATAGACTCCCCGAATTTGAAGAAATGAATCCTGAAAAATGTTATCTCTACTGGACGATCATTTTGACGACCTCTGAAGATGTGCGAGCGATTCAAGATGTTTTTATTTTTGTTGAAGATGAGAGCGTAATTCGCATTGAGACGCTTGATGGCGAAGGAAAATTTTCAGCGAAAGACATTGAAAAAATTAAAAATACTCTGATTGCTGAAAAGGGATTGTCGTTTGAGAAACTGAGTCAACTTCTTGCAAATAAAGACCAAGACGAGTCAGCGGCAGCGACGCAAAAGACTGCTGAAAAACCTATCCGTGAGAAAAAGGAAGAGAAAAAATTAACCCCGTCTTCCGCGAAAATGCGCGTGGAATGCGAGCAGGCGTCTGCGATTCGGGTTTCTTCGGAAAAATTGGATAACTTAATTAATTTGGTCGGCGAACTGGTGACAGCTCAGGCGAGTCTGGCGCAGACTGTGCTGAAAAACAACGACAGCCGCTATTTGGCGATAGCCGAGGAGTTGGAACGGCTCACGGCCGGCTTGCGCGACATTGCCATGGAAATCCGACTTATTCCCCTCGGGTCTCTTTTCGGCAAATACAGGCGATTGGTGAGAGACCTGGCGCGCACGCAGAAAAAAGAAATCAATTTTGTTTTTGAAGGCGGCGAGACAGAATTGGACAAAACAATCATCGATCGTCTCGGCGACCCCTTAGTGCATTTGATTCGTAACAGCATCGATCATGGCATCGAGCTTCCGGAAATTCGCGAAAAAAACGGCAAGCCACGGGCAGGAACAATCCGCATTTCAGCGCGACAGAGCGGCGCTGACGTCTGGATTCAAATTTCCGACGACGGAAAGGGCATGGATCCGGAAAAAATTCACGCGCGGGCAGTGGAAAAAGGCATCGTTCCGGCAAATCTGCCTCTGAGCACATCGGAAATTTTGCAGCTTATTTTCAAGCCGGGATTTTCCACGGCGGAAGAAGTGAGCGATATTTCCGGCCGCGGCGTGGGAATGGATGTTGTCAAAAAAAATGTGAAAGATTTGCGGGGCACGGTGTCCGTGAAAAGTGAGGTAGGAAAAGGCACAACTATCTCTCTGCGGCTGCCGTTGACGCTGGGGATCATCGATGGCCTGGTGATTAAAGCCGGCAGTGAGAGATTTGTACTGCCGATTTCAGTGGTACAGGATTGTCAGGAATTTTACGTCGAGGGGACTACTCGATTCAAACATCGGGAGATTCTTGAAATTCGCGGCGAGGTCATCTCGTACATTCGCTTGCGGGAACATTTCGCTATTTCGGGAAATCCGCCGGAAAGGGGACATCTGGTCATCGCCCAGGTGAATGATCAAAAAATCGGCATTGTGGTGGATGAAATCGAAGGCGAGCATCAAATCGTGATAAAATCTCTGGGAAAATTGTACCGAAATGTGGACGGACTTTCCGGCGCGACGATTTTGGGAGATGGCTCTGTGGCGCTGATTTTAGATGCCGGGAAGTTGATCGAAATTGCAGAAAAAGAAGAATTTGCTCAGGTTCAAAATTTATGATGGCAGTTATTTACCAATTTGAAAAGAATTAAATTGAATTTAGTTAGTGAACCCTGAAAGTTATCGTTGAAAATTAGCGTTTCAAAATAAAGGAGAATCAAAAATGAAACGAGCGACTTTGATTAATCGACGTTGGTTCTGGCTTATTGCTTTTGTCATTTTGACGACTATTTTGGTCGGAACAGGATTGAAGGCAGCCGTGGGTGAGACTGGCTTTTCAGTATCGACATCAGACCAGCTTTTTAATCGGGGAGTATTTAATAACACGTGGTTTTATCTGTTGGAAATATTTTTTATGCTGTTATTTGTTGTTCTGGGAATTTACTTTGCCCGAGTAAAAGACATGCGGGGAGAAACGAAATATTCTTTCACCATCGGGGCAAAATTTGTCGCCGTTTATGGCGGCGCTTTTTGTGCGTTGCTTTGTCTGTCATTTTTTGTAATAGACAAGATAAATGGCTTAAATCGGGATATAAAGGAAGTCGCTTTTGTCAATCAGAAAATAGCGGATTTGGTTGCGAGTTATGAAGATTATTTCGGGAAAAAAGAGGCTGTTTTAGGGCAGGCACTGTTTGGTATTACAACAAATAATCGCGCTGTATTTGATGAAATAGAAAATGATTATAATCTGCACCAGCAAGAATTTGCGCAGTTCACAATGAAAAAAATGAATGAACTTGAGGCGAAGTTGCGGGAAAAAAGCTATTTGCATGATCAATTGGAAAAAATTTATGTTTCTTTTGCAAAGCTGAAATCAAAAAACGATGAGATAGACAATCAAAATAAACAACTCATTTCATTATTGAAATTAAGAAAGTATCGATCCGCGTCAAATTTGAGTCAGCAATTACAACAACAAAAAGCGGTTTTGGCAGAAAAAATTGATCAATTGAGAGCAGAAATAATAAGGCTATCAAATCAATCTTATTTGAAAATGGGAAATGATCAGGCGAAAAACCGGCAGATGATTATCTGGATAACAATTTTTCTGTCTTTGGCGGGCTTATTTGGATCGTCTTTTGTCACGTATTCAGTTTACAAAAATCTGGGCGCTGATCCTAAAATCATAAGAAGATCGCTGAGCCACATCGTTGATGGTGATTTTAGTTTTGAAGTTGGCGCGGGTCACAAAAAAATCAGCGGAGTTTTGGCAGATATAAAAATCATGGTTGAAAGGATGCGTCGGATAGTCAGTGAAATTCGCGTTTCCGCCGAAAACGTAGCTGCCGGCAGCGAGGAACTGAGTTCCGCTTCGCAGCAAATGTCGCAGGGAGCTACCGAACAGGCGGCTTCCACGGAAGAGGTCGCTTCTTCCATGGAACAGATGGTTACCAACATTCGACAGAATGCAGAAAATGCGAAAGCGACCGAAGAAATTGCCGCACAATCCACAAAAGACATGCGCGACGGAGTCGCAGCAGCGAACGAGACTGTGCAAGCGATGCACACTATTGCCGAAAAAATTTCCATTATCGAAGAAATTGCCAGGCAAACAAATATGCTGGCGTTGAATGCTGCCATTGAAGCTGCCAGAGCCGGCGAGCACGGAAAAGGATTTGCGGTCGTCGCGGCGGAAGTTCGCAAATTGGCGGAAAGAAGCCGAAAAGCGGCAGCGGAAATCAGTGATTTGACGGCTGCAAGTGTGGAAACAGTGGAAAAAGCAGGCGCGATGCTGGATAAATTGCTTCCGGAAATTGAAAGAACTGCCGAGTTAGTCAAAGAAATCACTGCCGCCAGCGAGGAGCAGCGGCTCGGCGCTGACCAGATAAATGAAGCGATTCAGCAATTGGATACGGTTACTCAACAAAACGCCTCGGCTGCTGAGGAATTATCTGCGACTTCCGAAGAACTTGCCAGTCAGGCGATGCAGTTGCGCGCAACTGTGGAATTTTTCCGACTCGAAGATAATGTTGGCAATGGAAATGGCGGTTCACAGCTTTCATTTGCTTCTGTTTCAAAGCCAAAATTCAATGCAAAACAAACGGCGAAAGCACAAAATGCTAATTTTCAACGACCGCGAGAAGAAGTCGTCGCCATTGATTTAGATGGGAATGGGTTTGGCAAAAAAGATGCTCTGGATGAAGAATTTGAACGTTACTAAAAATCAGGAGAAAGAAAGTGAGTGAAAATCAGATCCAAAAACCTGCTCATTATTTGACTTTTGCGCTTGACCATGAGCAATATGGGTTTGAAATAGAAAAAGTGCAATCGGTTCTGGATTTTGAAAGTATCACCCGCGTGCCGCGCACGCCGCCGTTCATGCGCGGGGTCATTAATCTTCGCGGAAAAATTGTCCCGATCATTGATCTGCGGCTGAAATTTGGCCTGTCGGAAACAATCAAAACGCGGGAGAGCTGCATTATTATTGTCAATGTGGACATCGACGGCGAAAAAACGACGCTGGGCGTTCTCGCTGACGCAGTGCGTGAAGTCATTCAGATTTATCCGGAACAGATTGAACCAGCGCCAAAAATCGGCACGCATTTGAAGACTGAGTTCATCAAAGGCGTTGCTAATTATCTGGATCAATTAGTTATTATTTTGGAAATTGAAAAAATATTTACATCTGATGAATTATTGATTGTGCAAGAAACGGGAGAGGAAACTCCGGTTGAAAGCGAGTTTGAAATACTTGTTAATCAATAAGTTGCACTGCGCTAAATTTTTAGCCGAGAGATTTGGTAAAAGTAAAATCTACCAAGAATAATCAGCCTAACGAAAATCAGAAAACGCAGAACTCTGAACTAAAGACAAACTCCGATGAAACCCAATATCCGGATACTCGAAAATCGACGCATGACCGCACAAGATTTTTCCCGACTGGGGACGTATATTGAAAATGAATTTGGCATAAAAATGCCGGGGTCGAAAAAGATGATGCTCCAGGCGCGATTGCAAAAACGATTGCGCGAACTTGGCCATGCGACGTTTCGGGAGTACATTAATTACATTTTCAGCCGCGCGGGGAAAGATGAAATTTTGCGCATGGTTGACGAAGTGACCACAAATAAGACCGATTTTTTTCGCGAACCAGAGCAATTTGACTTTTTGTATCAATATGTATTGCCGGAATTAAGAGAAAAAAAGAAAGGAAAGGCAAAATTCATTTCCGTCTGGAGCGCGGGTTGTTCCTCCGGCGAGGAACCTTATTCGATTGCGATGACTTTGGCGGAGTTTGTTGAAAAAAATAAGGACTTTGATTTTGAAATTCTGGCAACGGACTTGTCTCAAAAAGTACTGGAGGAAGCAAGAGTAGCAATTTACCAGGAAGAGCAAATTGAAGCAATTCCTATGAAATTGCGAAAAAAATATTTGCTCAAAAGCAAAACAAAACAGGACAAAATTGTTCGCATTGTTCCGGCTATCCGCCAAAAAGTGAAATTTTTCCAACACAATCTCATGGCTAACACTATATTTACGAATCGTTCTTTTGATATTATTTTTTGCCGAAATGTGATCATTTATTTTGATCAGGAAAGACAGAAAGAACTATTTCAGCGATTTTATCACCATCTCAATTCAGGGGGATTTCTTTTTCTTGGTCATTCGGAGAGCATGATTAATTTTGGCTTGCCGTTTGAAATGGTGAAGCCTAAAATTTATCGAAAGAGCTGAACATTAAGAAAAAATTCAAAAAAATGATGGCATTGTCATGAAACAAATTTCGGAATTGCCGGAAAGAAAAATAGTGGGGAGAAAAATAAAAGTTCTTATCGTGGATGACTCGGCGCTGGCAAGGAAGAAATTGACAGAGATTCTCAACTCTGATCCGGAAATAGAAGTGATTAGCACAGCGGCGGATCCTTACATTGCAGTGCAAAAAATAAAGAGAAATCTCCCCGACGTAATCACTCTCGATCTGGAAATGCCGCGTATGAATGGCCTCGGTTTTTTGAAGAGGATAATGGAGCAGCGCCCGATGCCGGTGGTGGTGATTTCCAGTCACGCGCCTGAAGGCTCGTTCAAAGCCATGCGGGCGTTTGAATTGGGCGCTTTGGAAGTTATTTGCAAGCCGAAATTGATGAGCGGCATTGATTTGCGAGAGTTTCAGACAATCGCTTGTGATGCCGTGAAAGCAAGCTTTCGTGCCAAAGTCAGCGTATTCTCAGGCGAGAAAAAATCGGAAAAGGGTTTGCACAAAGCCGCGGCTGACAGAGGGTTGGCCGACAAATTAAAAATCCGAACAAAAAAGCTGGTCGTGGTTGGCGCTTCGACGGGCGGAACGGTTGCTATTGAAAATTTTCTTACGCGATTGCCGGAAAATTTTCCGGGGATTGTCATTGTCCAGCACATGCCGCCACATTTCACCTATTTGTTTGCCGATCGACTCGATAAAAAATGTAACGTGCAGGTCAAAGAGGCAAAGAATGGGGATATCGTTGTCCCGGGCTGCGCCTTCATTGCCCCTGGCGATCAGCACGTGCTGGTGAAATTTAACGGCAAGCATTACTATTTGGAAGTGAAAAAAGGTCCGCTGGTAAATCGACACCGGCCCTCTGTCGATGTTCTTTTTCGTTCGGCGGCGCGCTACGTGGGGAAAAATGCCATCGGAGTAATCATGACCGGCATGGGCGATGATGGCGCAAAAGCAATGCTGGAAATGAAGCAGGCAGGCGCGCAGACGATTGCCCAGGACGAGGAATCTTGCGTTGTTTTTGGTATGCCTCGGGAGGCTATCCGTCTGGGAGCTGTGGACAAAGTTGTTCCGCTGGATCAGATGGTGGAGGCAGTGGTCAGTTTTCTTTAGAAAAAAATTAGCCGAAGGAAAAAATGATGGAATTCAATCAAAAAAAATTCAATGAACTGGCGAAAATGACGGAAGAGTTGAAAAAGCTGAACGCCAAATTATTGGAATCGGAAAAACTGAAAAGCCAGTTTCTTTCCAATTATACGCAATGAAATCAATAATCCGATTACTTCCATTCTGGGGCTGTCAATGGCAAAAAGCCTGGTCGAGCTTTTGGGTGGCACGATAAATTTAGCAAGCCATTCGGAGAAAGGCAGCTTATTTGAAATTGTGTTGATTCAAGATTTGTACAGTGACCAAACGGATGAAGTGGTGTTTGATGAGGAAGGGTTTTGGTCTTATGATACAGCAGTCGCTTCCAGCAGTTGAGGAACGAAAAGAACATTTTCTGTTTCCCGGAAAAATTTTTGTCTCCGGTGAACCGTTTTGGGTGACCACAATTTTGGGTTCCTGCGTTGCTGTGTGCCTGTGGGACCCGCTGCGCAAAATTGGCGGCATCAATCATTATTTGCTGCCGTTCTGGAACGGCGTGGGTCTGGCGTCGCCAAAATACGGCGACATCGCCATTGAAAAATTAATCGAAAAAATGATTCACCGCGGCAGCGAGTTGAAAAATCTGCGCGCGAAAATTTTCGGTGGCGCAGCGGTTTTGCAAAACAAAAACAATGACGGGCATGTCGGATTGAAAAATATCGCGCTGGCAAAATCCTACCTCGAGAGCAAAGCAATCCCCGTCGTCGCTTCTGATGTCGGCGGCAATTCCGGTCGAAGGATCAAATTTAATACCGCGACCGGAGTTGTTTTGGTCAAAAAAATAGTCAAAAACAAGCAACCTGCCTGAGAAATATAAACGCCAAATTCCAAGTCCCAAATTCCGGACAAACTCAAAATTTAAAATAGCGTTAAAGAATTTGCCATTTGACAAGATGTCGCCCACCGCAAAATTGGAATTTCCAAAAAAATTAGTTGACATCTTCAATTTTAGTGGTTATATTGGAATAACAAGATTTGACCAAAAACAAATTGGTAAATCGATATGATTGATCTCATCGAATTAATCCGCGACAGTCAGGGCACTCGCTCGCTGAATAGATTTTTGACCTATTTCAATGAATTGACGGGTATCAATATTCATGTGATCAACAGTTACGGCGAGGTGGTTTTTTCCGCTGCAAATCAGCAGCGGAAGCCGCTACCCTGTCAAATTTTTCAAGAAGATTCCCATTCGATGAGTCAATGCCGGGAATATCGAAAAGATTCCTGTTTGGAAGCCCTGCGCTGGGGAGACGCCTACATTTCGGAATGTCCGCACAAATTCATTCAAATTGCTGTTCCCATTTTGTACAATGAAAAATTTATCGGCGGATTGGTTGCGGCACCGCTTTTGATGAGGCGCGTCGGCGAGAGTTTTTTGAAAAATTCTGGACATGGAAAGTCTTTTTCAAAAGACAAAATGCGGGCGTTAAAATCAGCGCTGTCGCAAGTGCCGGTGATTCCTGAAAAAAGAGTCAAAGTCGCCGCGGAATTGATATTTTCCATTGCGGATTTTTTCTCCATTCCGGATCTGGGTTTGCTTACGGCGCGGCGCCAATCTTACCGCGAACAAGCCCAGGTGGCCGAGGAAATTCAGCGCTACAAACGGAACAGCGATGCGCCTTCGCCGTCTTTGTTTCCCATTCTCAATCCTAAAAAAGAAAAAGAGCTCATCACGCTCGTACGCCTTGGGGATAAAATCGGCGCCAAAACGATTCTCAACGAGTTTTTGGCGCAGGTGATGTTGTACAATCCCATCAATCTGGAATTGATGAAAGCTCATGTCCTGGAACTGCTGGCAATTTTAACGCGAGCTGTTGTCGAAGAAGGCGCTAATCCGGAGAGTATTTTTGGCTTGCGCTACCAGTTCATCTCTGAACTTTCCGATATTTCGGATCACCAGTCCCTCTGTTTCTGGGTGGTGAAAATGATGGAAATTATTTGCGATACCATTTACCAAACACGAAATCAGCAACATTTTTACATACTGGAAAAAGCGTGTAACTATATTCGCGAAAATTATTCCGAAAAGGTGGCGCTGGAAACTGTTGCAAAACATGTTTTTGTAAGTCCTTTTTATTTAAGCCACTTATTCAAGGACGATCTGAATACTACTTTTGGCGAATTTTTGACGAAAACCCGAATCGAAGCTGCCAAAGCCCTCTTACGCGATACCGACCTCTCTTTGTCTCAGATTGCCCTCGAAGTTGGCTATCCGGATCAAAGCTATTTTACCAAAGTTTTCAAAAAAGTGGAACGCATTACGCCAAAGACTTTTCGCCGATTACGTCAACCTGTTTATTGATTCTCGAAAATCAGGCAGCATAGCAAGATTTTACCAAAATTGAACATTATTGCACAAGATTTTTATTGCAAAGTTTTGTACACTAACGGTAGAATGAAAAACCAATGCCGGTATTTCAAACATGGACTTTTTTACAGAAATCGCTGACAATCTTTGTCGCGGCTACAGCGCCGAGGTAGAGAAATTGATCCGAATGGCGCTTGAGGCAAATGTCCCGCCACTGGACATTTTACACAACGGTTTAATTTCGGGAATGGATCGAATCAGCGTTTTGTTCAAAAATAACGAAATTTACATTCCTGAAGTCCTTGTTGCCGCTTCTTCCATGCATGCCGGCGCTGACGTCCTTCGGCCTTATCTTGCAAATACAAATTCCAGAAACAATAAAAAAATCATTGTGGGAACCGTCAAAGGCGACCTGCACGACATCGGCAAAAATCTCGTAAGCATGATGCTTGAAGGCGCAGGCTTTCAGCTCATCGATCTCGGCGTTGACGTGTCGCCGGAGAAATTTGTTCATGCGGCGCGCGAGCAATCGGCGCATTTGATCGGAATTTCCGCGCTGCTGACGACCACCATGCACATGATGAAAATTACTGTGGATACAATTCATGCGACTGATTTGAAAAATAAAGTGAAAATCGTGATTGGCGGGGCGCCGATTACGCAGCATTTCGCTGATTTGATTGGCGCGGACGGTTACGCAGAGGATTTCGTCACCGCCGTGGATGTCGTTAAAAGACTGCTTCGAGTTTGAAAATCTATTTTTGTCAATCGTTCCCGGAGTTCGGATGAAAATAAAACAGAATAAGTTAATCTTCGCGCTGTCGTTGGTGATCGTTTCTTTTTTCGTTCGATGCAAATTCGATCGCATCGAGCAGCCGGCTCACGCAGCGCCCGGAGAGGTCATAGAAATAAAAGTGACCATTTCCGACAATATTGATGAAACGACAAATCCCCACAAAGGCGTGCTCTGTGTTCTCGTTCCCGATGACTGGCAGTTTTTGTCCGGCGAGTACGCCGGCCGCGTTGGCAGCGGCGAGATGTTTTATTCTCCGGAATGGTCCGACTCGGCCGAAGCGTGCTATCCGGCGGCGGAATTTGGCGATGGAATGAACTGGATCGCTTTGATTTCAGACACCGGCTACACGTACACTAATAATCCGAGCGTGGAAATCGATACTCACTGGCAGGTCGGAGAGCGCGAGGGATGTTTTTCGCTGGCATATCTGGCGACAAAAGCCACGCGCGATTTGATTTGCACCGGTTGGTCGCCTTTTTCGTATCCGCACCCGATTGGCATTCCCGATATCTGCGACACAACAGAAGCGCTGCGTGCCGAACCAGCGCCGGAATGGAGCGAATTGTTTCATCGAAAAAACGGTTGGACTGGCAGCGATGCCGTGTATTCGATCCCGATTTCCGGTTACGATTACCCTTCTCCTGATAAAAATGAAAAGACAATTTTTGTTTTTGGCGACACTTTTATCGGCGAAGTGGGCGAAAATGATCAGCGAGTGAATGCAAAAATGATCAGAAATACAGTGGCATTGTTGCGGGGCAAAGAAGCAATTCCCGAGAGCCTCAGTTTTTATTGGAAAACCACCAGTCAGACCATCCCCGCAGCCATGTTTGAAGCGGACACGCCGAACTCGAAGCCCGGCGATTGGATCTGGCCCATGGACGGAATTTCTTTGAATGATAAAATTTACGTTTTTGGTTTGCGGCTGGATTACGAAAATAATTATTTCCGCATTGTAGGCACAACGCTGATTTCTTTTGAATTGGATTCAGCGGATCAAATCATCAATTATCGTCACGTCGACGCGCCGCTGTTCTATCAGAACCAGGCGGCAGGAATGCAGTTTGTTCTGGGGCAGGCAGTCATGCCGATGACAGATTTTTCCGGGAATCCGAATCCTGATGGCTACATTTACGTGTACGGTCCCCGTAATTCATTCGGAAACAAAGGACTTGTCGCTTCGCGCGTACTGCCGGAAAATTTTGCAGATTTTTCTCAATGGGAATTTTGGAACGGAACGGGTTGGTCGAACAATATCGCCGATTGCGCTGTGATTACCAATGGCATTTCTCAGGAATTCAGCGTCAGCCCTCTGAAAGACGGGAGATTTTTGCTGGTTTTTGAAGCGGGCGGAAAAGTGAAAGTCAAATTTGGAGAATCGCCGGTAGGACCGTTTCAGGCGGCGCTGTCTGTTTACGATTGCCCGGAACCGGGAACTGATCCCGATATTTTTGTTTACAACGCCAAGGCTCACCCTCATCTTTCGTCGGAAAATGTAATGCTGATTAGCTATAATGTCAACACTTTCAGCCTCTATGATTTGATGCATCGCGCTGATATTTACAGGCCTCGTTTTATTTGGCTAAAATTATTCGACGAGGGGACGCCTGTCGATGTGCAAAAAGGGGTGTCAATCCCGGAAGAATTTGACATGTTGCACAATTTTCCCAATCCGTTCAATGGCGGAACCACAATTTTTTTCTCGCTTCGAGATGGCGGAGTCGTTTCCGTGGAAATTTTTAATTTACTTGGCGAAAAGGTAAATTCTCTAATGTACGATAGCTTCAAAGCGCCAGGAAAATATTTTCTGCGTTGGAATGGCAAGGATTTTCAAGGAAAAAATATGAGCTCCGGAATTTATCTGTGCCAATTAAAAATTCACCGGAAAATCTATTCACAAAAAATGTTGCTGTTGCGATGAAAAAATTGATCCCACAATTTTCGTTTGCAATCCCGACAATACTTTTTTTATTGATAATTGTGTTGTCAGGTTGCGGCACAAAATCGAAAGAGTCTGCCGACGAAGTTTATCAGCAATTTCAACAACCCGATGAAAAATATCTGCCCATTGCCTACTGGTTCTGGAATGGCGAAATGAATCCGGATTCGATTCGCTGGCAACTAACTCAAATGAAAAAAAGCGGCACAGTGTCCGGCGCCGTAATTATGGCGTGGGAAGGACTGGCGATAAAGTATTTGTCTGACCTCTGGTTCGAGCGGGTGAAATTTGCCTGCGATGTGGCAAAGGAGTTAGGCTTGAAAATCTGGCTGTACGATGAAATTCTCTGGCCCAGCGGCTATGCCGGCGGAGAAGTCTTGCGGGAAAATCCTGAATTGCACGCACGGTGTCTGGGGAGAGAAATTCACGAAGTTTCAGGCCCCAAAAGTATTTCCCTTGACCTACCGGAGAAAACCGTAACTGTGATTATTTGCCAGAAGAAGAGTGGAAAAACAAAAATCATTAGTTGGCGGGAATGGAACATTGAAAAAAATGGCAATAGATTCAAATGGCAGGTTCCGGCAGGCGACTGGAAAGTGGAAATTTTTTACGAGCAGCAGTGCCAATTTCATCCGACGTTCCAGGAAACCGGCTACGTTGATTTGCTGAATCCGGCGACCGTTCAGAAATTCATTGAATTGACTCACGAGAAATATTATCGCCTGATGCCTGAATATTTCGGCGATCCGATCGCAGCGATTATCACGGACGAGCCCGGGCTTTACTGCGATCTGCGGCCTTATTTGATCAATCCGGGAGCAGTTCCGTTCACGCCAAAATTGTTTGAGGAATTCAAAAAAATAAAAAAGTACGACTTGCGTCGCTATTTGCCGGCACTCTGGGAAAATATCGGCGAGGAAACTATTCCGGTGCGGGTGGATTTTTATGATTTTCTGGGGCAACTATTCAGTAAATCTTATCTGGAGCCGCTGCAAAAATGGTGCGCTAACCATGACATCAAATTGAACATCCAGCCTGTGCATGAAGAGACCATGAAATACGACGCGCTGCTGCAAGGCGACTATTTTCAGGTGATGAGATATTCTGACATCCCCGGCTGCGACGAAGTGTACAATTGGGACAGGACAAATTTGACGCCAAAACTGGCGTCGTCTGCGGCGCACTTGCTTGGGGAAAATGAAATCTATTGCGAAGTGTTTGGCGTTTACGGCTGGGATTTGTCGCTGGCAAAAATGAAAGCAGTCGCTGATTGGTTGTTCGCTCGCGGAGTTAATCGTTTTCAATTGAGCTCATTTTATTTTACCACATTCAATGACAACTGGCGCATGGAAATACCGCCTTCTCTATTTTATCAGAATACCCAGTGGAAATACATGAATTTTTTCACCGATTATCTGGAAAGATTGAGCACTATTTTGACAAAAGTGAAGATCAAGCCAAAAATCGCTTTGTATCGTCCGAATTTGTCGCTTCGCGCTGTTTTGTCCGTCGACGAGGAAGCGGCAGCAGATTCTCTCGACAAAAATTTCACCGCACTGGGAAATTTCCTCCTGCAACATCAAATCGATTTTCTTTTTGTCAATGATGACATTTTGGCGCGCAAGACAAAAATATCCGCCAAAAACGGAAATACAAAATTACACATCAGCACCGGCGCGGAAAATTTGGAATTTGACGTTTTGCTCATGCCATTTGCTGAAGTAGTAACCCGGGAGGCATTTGAGAAAATAAAGCAATTTGAAGAAAAGGGCGGAACAGTTCTCTGGTTCGGGAAAACTGTTCGTTTTTTGCTGAAGGGCGATAAATTTTCTCCCGCGGAACGTCTGCGAAAAATTTCAACTGAAAATATTATCCCAAACTATTTTTCAGACACGGATTCGCTGCTGCAAACAATCAAACGCACTGTTCCGCTTGACGTGGAAATTTTTCCCCGAAATTCGGCGATTGAAGCCCTGCACGGAAGTCTGGATGATGCGGAAATTTTTTTCATTTCCAACAATGACAGCGTTCCTTGGCAGGGGACAATTTCACTAACCGTTACGGGAACTGTTGAAGTCTGGGACCCCGAGACCGGAGTTAGACAGGTGTCGCAGCACGCCGAAAGTGAGAAAAGCCGGACAAATATTTCTGTGAAATTTGCGCCTTACGGCTCCAAATTGTTTGTGGTGAAAAAAGAATCGGGTCAAATGATAGTGACACCTCTCCCCAGGGAAAAACGGGAAATTGCATTGAGCAGAAATTGGAAATTCGCCCCGGCAGACAATTCTTTTCCCGAAGAAATTCGTACTATTGGCAGTTGGACAGCGCCGCAGAATTCAGCGCCGGCGCATCCCAATTTTTCCGGCACAGGAATTTATCGTTCTGAATTTGAGTTGCCTGATGAATATTTTAAAAAGAAAAGCGCTTTTATTTTGAGAATTGAAAAAGTTCGCGAGGTCGCCGAAGTGCGCGTGAACGGAAAATTAGCCGGAGTTCGCTGCTGGCAACCCTACGAATTTGATTTAACGCCTTTTGTGCGCGCCGGGAAAAATGAACTGGAAATTCGTGTGACCAATACGCCGGCTAACCATTACATGCTGGTGCGGCAAAAATATCTCTTTGGTGAAAAATGGGGGAAGGTTGTTGACTCTGGATTGCTAGGAAAAGTAAGAATCATTATTTTTAGCAACTAAAATTTTGCAGAGATTTAAGGAGTTAAGGCGTCAGCCTTTTACAATTTGTAAGAAAGGATTACAACAAGCACTTTAAAATATCTAAAACGAATTATTATTTTATAGAATAAAATAAAATCCTGACGGATTAATTCCAGATTGTTTTAGGCGACCAAAATGAGAAATAAAAACGACAAAATATTAACTAATATTCAAGCAAGTGAATTCATTTCTCAACTTGGCGAAGAATTTGTCGCAATTGAAAACCCAAATTACATTTTCGCGGATTTCGATATTTGTCCGTTAGCGCTGAAAATAACTGAACCGAGAAAAAAGATCGTCGCCGTGGTGCAGGACATGGACGGAACAACTACCACGACAGAACCGCTTTGTCTGCATTCTTTGGAGCACATGGTACGCTGTTTCACGGGGCAAATGCGTCGGGAAGAATGGAAAGGCCTGGATCGCGAAAAAGATTACCCCCACATCATCGGAAACAGTACCACGAAACACGTGGAATATCTCATTCGCGCTTACAATAAAAAGCAGGATTCGTATTTTTTTCGATCCGCTTATTTGCGCTCCAGTCTGCTAACGCTGGCTTTTGGCAGAGACGAGGGACGCAAACGGGAAGCGCTGGCGAGTCTGCGCTATTTTGGTTTGGGCGATTTGATTTTTGACCAGCGCATTAAACAATGGTTTGAAGACGCAAAAAAATCGCCGAAAATATTTTTCCCAAAAGAATTGGAGAAAAATTTTCAAAAACGGGCGGAAGAAATTGCCATCAGATCTTTCACTGATCAGGTCAGAGCGGCGATTGAAGTTTATTATCAGCGATACCATGAAATTTTGTTCAAAATAGAAAAAAATGACACGGAGAATTTGACAGCGCTCATTCCAGCCGGTCACAAAAGTTTCATTGAACCAATGCCGGGAGTGGGAATTTTTCTTGCGGCAATCAAGGGCTGGCTGGGAGAAGAATTGGCGCAATTCCTTGCTGGGCTCGCGGAAAGTCTGGCAAAAAATCAACTTGTGGATGTTCGTGAAGTTGATGTGAAAAGATTACCTGCCGTGCTGAGCGCGATCGGAAAATATTTTCAGCGAAATCCGGTCAAGGTAGCAGTCGTGACATCATCGATTTTTTACGAAGCGGATATTGTTTTGAGTCAGGTTTTTAAAGTGATGAAAAATGAAGTGCAGCGCTGGCCTGTGAGTGATGCCAATAAAGAAATGATTTCGGAAAAATTCGAAAGTTACGCCGCTGTTTTTGATGAAGTAATTACTGCCTCCGATTCCAGCGAAATTCGACTGAAGCCGCACCGGGATTTGTACAGTCTGGCGCTGCATCGTCTGGGAATCGACAAAAGAGACTACGATAATGTGATTGGATTTGAAGACAGTGAGTCCGGGACAATTGCCATTCGTACTGCGGGAATTGGTTTGTGTGTGGCAGTCCCTTTTGCCGACACGCAGGGGCACGAGCTCAGTTATGCGAGTCACATTCTGCATGGCGGTTTGCCCGAAGCCATGCTGGTACATCATTTTTTTCTCGATAAAAATACAATTTTTAAACTGACATAGTCAGAGGAGGAATTTTTATGCCCGGAGAGAGAAAAAAAATCTGGTTGTTTCTGGCAGCTTTTCTGATGCTAACGTCACATTTTCTGTTCGCCGGCATCACCGGAAAAATATCCGGTAAAATTGTCGATGACAAAAGCGGCGAACCTCTGCCCGGCGCCAATGTTCTGATACTGGGCGCCACAATGGGTGCTGCCTCCGATATGGACGGCGTTTACACAATCCTGTCGGTGCCGCCGGGAAATTATACGCTGCGGATTACGATGATGGGCTACCGCACGACCGATGTGAAAAATGTCACCGTTCGTGCGGACCAAACAACAAAAATTAACGTGAGATTGAGCGCACAAGTTGTGGATTTGGGAGCATCGGTGACTGTCGTCGCGGAAAGACCGGTGATTCAAAAAGATCTGACGACCAGCATCGAAGTCGTGGGAATCGATGAGATGAAAAAATCCGTCGCCACCGACGTCTCCGAAGAAGTTAATCTACAGACCGGCGTATTTTTCGACCTCGTTCCGGTTGAAGGCAGACTGGGAAAGGGCGAGCGGAGGTATTCTGTCCGCGGCGGAGATCAGGATCAGGTGGTCTGGTACATTGACGGCGCTAAAGCGGCTACCATGTACGAGGGAAAAGCTGATGCCGGCGGTTCGTTCACTCAGGTGAATCGCGAGGCTGTCAAAGAAATTCAGGTGATCACCGGCGGATTCAACGCCGAATATGGCGATGCGCAGTCGGGAATTGTCAATATCATCACCCGAGACGGCAGTGAAAAGTACACTTTTTCTGTGGACTATCAGTACGGTCCGGCTCATCAGCGTCATTTTGGCGATTATCTCTACGATCCGATGAAAAACATTGAATTCCAACGCCACACTTTGGTGGATAGTGTGACCGGGGAAAAATATCTCGACCCGGCGTGGTGGACGCCGGAGCGCAGGATGCAGGTTTACGACTACCGCAAATATTCTGACAAGGATTTTCGCTTTTCTTTCGGGGGGCCTGTGCCCGGAAGATTCCTGCCGCTGATCGGCGGTGAAATCAAAAAGATGACATTTTTCCTCACGGGCCAATACAAGGAAATGCCTTACGAGTTGCCCCGACCGCGGGCTTTCCGCAAATTGCAATCGGCTAACTTAAGCGGAAAATATGTGCCATCTTCAAATATCAACGTCCGTTACGGCGCCATGTTCAGCCACGACGCTCACGCCACTAATGACCAGCAATTTTTTCCGTTGAAGGCAAAATATTACCGCGGTTACGGCACAACGCTTGACAACTACACTTATCAGGAGCGTCTCGGACTGACGCATATTTTGAAACCGGAAATGTATTACGAGTTAAAGCTGAGCTCTTACACGTTTCGTTCTGTGGAAAACCCCAGCCACTATCGCGTTTTGGGCGAGTCGAAAAAACCGGACGTCTGGGGCTGGCATTACTACGACGGTTTTGAGGATGAGCCGTTTTTGGCACATCTGTTCAGTCCCAAAAGCGACAATCTGATTAATGATCTCTCCCTGACCGGAGCGTTTAGTTGGCAGATTAATCACAATAATTTATTCAAAGGCGGTTTTGAGACCCATTATCACACTTACAAAGAGGATAACTGGGTTTTGGCTGCTTTCAGCGATGCTCTCAAAGATTGGCGGGTGCGCGGTTTGAATGAAACTTTTCATCCGCTGCAATTAGGCGTTTACGTGCAGGACAAAATGGAATTCGAGAGCATGATTCTCAATATGGGCGTTCGTCTGGATTATTTCGATGGCGATCGCGACTGGTACACACTGGACAGCTTTCAGTGGAATCCGTCGCTGGATCCGGAATACAACAAAAATGCCGACCCTGATCTGGATGGAATCGATACGCTGGGCCACAAAAAGTGGAGCTTTGAAAATGTACTGGCGAAGCCCAGGAAACGCGTAAAACCATTTGTGTCCGTAAATCCGAGATTGGGAATTTCTTTTCCCATTACGGACAATTCAGTTTTCCACTTCAGCTACGGCCATTTTTACCAGATGCCGCCGATTAATTATCAGTACCAACTGGTCTATTTCAGA
Organism: Calditrichota bacterium; assembly: GCA_013152715.1. NCBI lineage: Bacteria > Pseudomonadati > Calditrichota > Calditrichota bacterium. The sequence continues at coordinate 16,904 of JAADFU010000188.1, read as the reverse complement.
CCCGTTCCTTTCATTAAAAATAACCCTACCCCGGGGCCGGACAGCACGGATCCCGAGCGCGTGATTGCCATGACCATTGACCCGCTGAAGCCGGAAAAAACGATTCAATTTGAGATGGGCATCAAGCATCACTTTGAAAATTTGGCTGTGGTGAATGTGACCGGCTATTACAAAGATGTTTACGATCAAACCGAACAATACGGTTTTTTGGACAAAAGCGTTTACGGCATCGATCCGTTTGGCAGGGTTTCGAATTTGCCATTTTCCAGTTATTTTGGCGGAGATTACGGCGACGCCCGCGGCGTTGAGGTTTCGCTGAAGACTTTGTTCAGCAATGATTTTGTGGTAAATTTGAATTATTCTTTTTCCAAAAGCATGCGCGGAACTGCCACGCCGCGACAGGTGCATATTAACGAAGATGGCACAATTACCTACAATTGGTACGTGGAAACAACGGATCGGTTGCCCACAGAGAACAGTTTCAGCCGACCGCATATCTTGCGGGTGAATTTTTTCATGCAATATCCCCAAGACTGGAATTTTCCGGTGATTTCAAAAATTTTCGGCAATTCCGATTGCAACTTGCTCTACCGCTACGTCAGCGGACAGGCGTTCACATTTCTTGAACCGGACGATCCGCCGGACTTGGTTGATAATCATCGTTTTCCGGCGCGGCAGACCTGGGATTTGAAATTCAACAAATATGTGACATTGGGTGCGCACACTTTTACTTTTTACGTGAAAGCCACAAATTTATTCAACACCAAGACGGTGAAAACCTGGGGACACCCGTATCCGTACGACGGTGGCGCCATGGAAAAATTTGTCAAAACAGGCGAGCCGACCTTCATTGACGCGGATGGCTACAATATCAGTTACATGATTTATTTTCCGCCGCGCAGTGTTTTCTTTGGTATCCGTTACGATTTTCAATAAAAAATTGGAGTTCGTTATGAAAATAAAAAATGTAATTTTTATGACAGCAATTTTTTCAGTGATTTTGCTCTCTCAAGCAATCAGTCAGTATCGTGAGCCTTTATTCAAAATCCACGATCGCGGCAGATTGTGGGATACCGTGAAAGACAACGGTCAGATCGGCGGCAGATTTTCTGATTTTCAATTTTATCCGTCAATGGACTGGCCTGGCGGTCCCGCGGTTCTGCCCAGCAAAAACGAACAGCGCTCTTACTCGCAGGGCGGCGGTTTCTGGGTCGGCGGCAAAAATCCCGACGGATCAGTTTTCCTCGATGAAATGGGACCATTCACTTATGTGGATCAGGGAACATTTTTCGACATGGTCGAAACGGAAAATTTCAACGGTTCGGAAAATTTTAATCCCAATGAAGCAGAGGAAATAATCACAGCTCATTGGATCACCAGCAGAGGGATTGAAGTGCGCCGAGTGAGTCGCGCCTGGAGCTATCCCGCGTACGCCGATTTTATCATTTTTGAATATTATTGCAAAAATACTACTGCGGATGTTCTGACGGATGTCTATTTCGGCTTTCCTTATTTGATTCGTCCCAGTTATCAGGATGTCATGGTTCAGGGATTTTGGGGCGATAACAGCAACGTGGACGATGAAATTGTCGGCTACGATGAGCCGCGGAAACTGCTTTACGCTTACGATTACCAGCCCAGTTTTGAAACAACCTGGAGCTGGGGAAATTATTGGGACAAAAGAGATGAGTTGCGCACTACGGGCTACGCCGGGTTTGCTCCTCTTTACGCAGATCCAGCCAAAGACGGAAGCGAACAACCGGCGACAGTCTTTTACGCGCAGGTTTTGAATAATGTGCAGCGTCTCTCTCTTGCCAACCAGAGCGAATCAAATATGTACGCCATTCTCAACGGTTCGGATCGTTCGCTAATGGATCAATTAGTTCCCGGAGAAGTTTTGTCGCCGTTCATGTTGGAAGGATTGGGCCCTTACGATTTGGCTCCCAATGATTCGGTGAAAATTGTCATCGTGGAAGCGGTGAATGGACTTCCCATGTCCGAGGCCGTCAAAGGTCTGGCGGCGCAGCCGGAATTGCCTGCCGGGCTGGATTCATTGAAAAACACCTACGATCGGGCGAAAAAATTGTATGACCAAAATTACGTGCCCGATGCCTTGGCACCGCCAGCGCCGGAATTGGAATTTTTCGTCCTGCCATCGTCGCAAGAAATTGTCATCACCTGGGATAAAGAAGTGGAGAACTGGATTAATCCGCAAACCGGGCGCAACGGTTTAAAAATATATCGCGTTTATCGCAGCGATCGTTCCTATATCGGGCCTTTCAAAAAATTGAAAGACATCAAAGTAGCGCGAAGTACGGACATCAGCCGATTTTTTGATCGCGACCTCAACAAATGGAAATACAAAGATAATACCGTACAGGTTGGCGTAGGGTATTTTTACGCTGTAACTTCAATTGATTCCAGCGGACACGAAAGCGGCATGACGAACATCAATGCGCAGGCATTGGTGACGGCGAGAACTCCGGCGGAAAATACGCTGAACGTCAGTGTTTTTCCCAATCCGTTCCGTCTGGTTTCCGGTCTGCCTACTGCCGGGGAAGAAAATTCCATTGTTTTCACGAATTTGCCCGCGGTGTGTACGATTCGAATTTACACCGTCAGCGGCGATCTGGTGCGCACACTGGAGCACAATAATCCGGGCTCTGGCGAAGAAGTCTGGGATCAACTCAGCGATTCCCGACAGAAGACAGCGGCAGGAATTTACCTGTACACGGTGGAATCCGACGTCGGAAATGCCAAAGGAACGCTTCTTTTGATCAAATAAAATTGGACAAAAATTTAATCCGAAAATTCATTCGGGAGTTTGGTTATGAAAATAAAAATTTTGCTAATTTTAATGCTGATTATTGCTTTGCCTTTGATGGCGCAAACTGAATTCAACTACGGCTTTGATTTCAACAAAGCGGGCACGGCAGGTTTGCAATTTTTGAAAATCGGTATTGGCGCCCGGGAGTCTGCCATGGGCGAGGCCGCGCTCGGCGTTTCCAAAGGCGCAAATTCTATTTTTTGGAATCCGGCAGGAATCGCCCACATCGACCATGCGGAAGCTACTTTTTCTCACGCGACCTGGCTGCTGGATATTGACATCAACGCGTTTGCTGCCGTGTACAACCTGAAAAACAGAATCACCGTGGGCATCAGCGCAATTTACATGGGTATTCCTGATTTCGAGGAAACGACAGTGACTATGCAAGACGGCACCGGAAGAATGGTGAGCGCGAACGACATCGCCATTGGTCTTGCTGTGGCGCGGAGATTTACAAATAAATTGGCAATGGGAGGACAAATTCGCTATGTGAGAGAACAACTGGATCAGGATTCTTTTCAAAATGTACTGGTCGATATCGGCGCGATTTATTTTACGGGATTTCGCCATTTGACCCTGGCGGTGAGCGCTCAGCATTTTGGACCGGACATTCGCTTTCTGCGCGATAAATTTCGTATGCCGCTGATTTTCAAAGTCGGAGTAGCGGACGATATTTTTCATTCCGATTTTAGTCAGTTAACGCTGGCGGTAGACTTACTCCATCCGACCGACAACAATGAGCGCGTAAATTTTGGTCTCGAATGGGGATTGATGAATTTGATCTATTTTCGCGGCGGTTATCGCATGGGCGCTGATCTGGGAAATTATTCGTTCGGCGCCGGAATTAAGCAGAAAATTTTGGGTGTCGCCGGTCAATTGGATTATTCTTTCAGCGAATATGGCGAAATCATGGGCGGTGTGAATAGAATTACCGCAACTTTTGGATTTTAAATTTCTTCCAACCACGAAAACACGAGGAAAAAATTTTTTCAAAAAATCTTGGCGACGTGGAGTATTAGTGATGCGAATGACCAGTTAAAATTGAACATAAGATGCTAATCTATTGTTTTTAAAAGGCTGACGCCTTAACTCCAATCCAATTTCGGAATTAAGCCGTAAGGCTTTTATTGTTTTTCATTGCTATTTTACTTAAAAATTTTCAACTGGTCATTCATATTAGTGGTTAAAAATCTTTTTTTAAGGAGGTGATAAATAAAAAAATCAGGTTGTCACAAATTAATTCATTTAAAAAGTGGTGTAACTCAATTCAAGGAGGTTAGTTATGAACCTTAACCGCAAAAAATTAGTCGGCTACTTGCTTTTTGTGTTTGCTCTGGCAATTTTGAGCAGTTGTTTCACAATTTTGAGCGTTGATCAGCCGGACACAGCCAATGCCGGCGATCAAATCACTGCGACGCTGGAAGTCCGCACCGAAGACACAGATGCGAACGCCCATCACGGAATTATCGCTTTCCTCGTTCCCAACGACTGGACTGTGAACAGCGTCTATTACTCCGGCGATTTCGGTCCGGACAGCGCCAGTTTCCTGCCCCCGGACAGCATTGATGCCGATCCGGGCGGACAAGTCGATTACTGGACGGACAGTTTGGAAGCGCGCTACCCCAGTGGCGATGACATGGGTTGGGTTGTTTTTCAGGCAAATACTCCTTTCGCATCAAGTCTGGACACCGGCTACGTGGACGTGGAAGTTGTGATGACGGTCGGCAATAGCAATGGCGCTTTCAATATTGGCTATTTTGTCTCCAATGCGGCGCTTGATTTTACCGATCCCAAATACTATTCCGTCAGTCTGGAAAATCCAATCACGGTTTCCGGCGGAACCGGCGTTGCTGCGGAAAGAGCCCTGCCTCGTCGTTATGAATTGGCACAGAATTTCCCGAATCCGTTCAATCCGACAACCACGATTTCGTTTGAAATTCCGGCAACGAATCAGGTGAAATTGTCGGTTTACGACTTGCTGGGAAAAGAGGTTGCCACACTCGTTAATGGGAAAGTTTCTGCCGGCAACCATCAGATCGTTTTTGATGCTTCGAATTTGCAGTCAGGAATTTACTACTATCGTCTCGAATCCGGTGATTTTGTGGCAACGAAAAAGCTCTTGTTGTTGAAATAATTTTTTTAAAAAGAACGCAGGACACCGGCTGTGTGTCCTGCGTTCTTCAAATTTTAATTTGCAATACAAATAGTTAAATAAAATTTTGTATAAAACGCTAATTTGTTGGTTTTAAAAGGCTGACGCCTTAACTCCATTCCAACTACGGAATTAAGCCGTAAGGCTTTTATCATTTTTATTAATTCTTGGTACAAAATATTTCAATTAGTCATTCATATTTTTATTTACATTGTGATTCACGGGCAAGGAAGGTATTTACAAAATCAGAGCAGGAGAATCTATGCCGAAGCATTTTGAGTTTCATGTAATTTCCAACACCCATTGGGACAGGGAATGGCGTTATCCGGCTCAGGAAACGCGGACGCATCTGGTTGAATTGATGGATTGGTTGCTGGAATTATTCGAGAAATATCCGGAATACAAGCATTATCATCTGGATTCTCAGACCATTCCGCTTGAAGATTATCTGGAAATTCGACCGGAAAACAGGGATAAATTGAAAAAATATATTTCCGAAGGCAGGTTGTTGGTTGGACCCTGGTACACGCTGCCGGAAATGAATACGGTCAGCGGCGAAGCCATCGTGCGAAATTTAATGCGCGGGCATAAAATTGCCAGTGAATTCGGGGGAGTAATGAAAATAGGCTATACGCCCACGTCCTACGGCCAGTTGTCGCAAATTGCCCAGATTTACGCCGGATTCGGCATCGACGGCATGATGTTTTATCGGGGAATTGTCAGGGAAGAGTGCGACACCGAATATATTCTGGAAGCGCCGGACGGCACACAAATTTTGGGTCTTCGTTTGAGCGCTGAATTCAGCCGGGCATCTTATTGGCTGCATCTGTTTCGCGCCACCATGTTCAAAGATTCCAATTACGACGGTTATTACAAATGGCACTTGAACCGGCTTCCTTTCCGTCGCTGCGATATAGATGCCGGGGATCAGGATTATCGGCTGCTGGAACCGGATTCGTTGAACAATTTTAACACGGATTTGCTGGATCAGGGGATGAAAAATATCAGGGACGATCTGTCCAAAGATGCCACCACGCCATTCTTGATTGCCATGGACGGCATGGATTCGGTTTTCCCGCATCCGAACACGATCAAAGTGATCGAGTATTGCAATAGCAAAAATACGGGCGATGTTTACATTCACAGTTCTTTTCCCGAAGTTGTGGAGAAAATCAAAAAAGCAGTAGATCGGTCAAAATTAAAAGTGCTCAAAGGTGAACGCCGTAGGCCTAGCAAAGACAATTGGTTCAACCGTTTTTTGAAAGATCAGGCGTCCACTCGTCTGTATCAAAAGCAAATCAATGCGCGTATGCAGACTTTGCTGGAAAAATGGGCGGAGCCGTTTTCCACTTTTGCGTTTCTGCTGGGAAAAGAATACCCTGAACGCTATCTGGAATTAGCGTGGAAATATTTATTGACAAATCACCCCCACGACAGCATCACCGGTGTGAGCATGGATCAGGTGCACAAAGACATGCTTTTTCGCTGGGATCAGGTGAAACAAATCGGTGAGACTGTGACCAATGACGCGTTTGGGCAAATTGTTCGCAAAATTGATCTGGGCAACTATTCTGATGAGGATGTGGCAATTGTGGCGTTTAATCCGCTGAACTATGAGCGTGACGAAATCGTAGAAGTGGAGATTGACTTTCCTGACCAGCCGGAAACAAAATCCATGGAACTTATTGATGCCGAAACCGGCGAACTCGTGCCGTTTCAATTACAGGATCGAAGGAAGTGGGGCGCCAATGTGATGAATCCGTATGACATTCCTTCTCCTTTTTACACCCAGCGTTTCAGATTTGCCTTTGAGGCAAAAAATATTCCGGCTTGTGGCTACCGTACTTTTATTGCGCGCAAAAAAGTCGGCGAACTGGTGAATTTCGGCAGCCAGATAAAAGCACATTCAGTTATGGAAAATGAGCTTCTGCGCGTGGAATTTCACGCTAATGGTACATTTGATTTGACCGACAAAAAAACGGGAAGAGTTTTTGAAAATTGCCATTATTTCATTGAAGATGCGGAAGCAGGCGATCCCTGGACAAGAATTTCACCGCTTGTGAACCCGATTTACACTTCTCTGGGCTGTCAGGCGCGCATCACCATTGCCGAGGACGGAGAATTGCAAACGACGATGAAAGTGGAAATCGAGATGCAGGTGCCGAAATGTTTGACCGACGATAAACGGAAACGATCGGACGAGCTGGTGCCGCTTCCGATTACCTCGCTCATCACGCTGCACAAAAATTCCCCGCGTTTGGATATTGAGACTACTTTTGATAATCAGGCGCAGGATCATCGCTTGCGTGTTTGTTTCCCCAGTGGCGTGAAATCGAAAACCGTGGACGTGGAAACCGCTTTCGATGTTGTGACTCGTGACATCGAAATTCCTGACACGCGCGATTGGGTGGAACCGTGGACAGGAACCCAGCCGCATCTTTCGTTTTTTGACATGTCTGACGAACGCGGCGGACTTGCTGTGATCAGTCATGGCTTGACCGAGTACGAGGTTCGAGATGATGAAAACAGAACAATGATTTTAACTCTTGTCAAAGGATTGCGTTATCCCAAAGTCGGCCTTCCGCCGGAACGCGTGGAGCGCCGCGAACAGATTGGTTCCCAGTGTCTGGGAAAACATACGTGCTATTATGCCTTGTATCCTCATGAGGGAAATTGGGAACAGGGAAAAGTGTTTGAGTACACTTACCGATTTTTCACACCATTAAAAATAGTGCAATGCGGCGCTACGCCTGGGGAGCTTCCTGCGTCAAATCAATTTTTGAAATTGGAACCGGAAGAACTAATTTTGAGCGCCGTTAAAAAATGTGAGACCAGAAATACTGTAATCGTTCGGTTATTTAATCCGACGATGAAGGAAATTTCTGGCAAATTGCAATTTGCCAGAGCTATTCGCGCGGCGTGGCTGACCAATTTGAATGAGGAACGACAGGAAGAATTAAAATTAGATCCTGATGGTTCGCTTGCTCTAAAAGTAGCGCATAAAAAAATTGTAACTGTGGAATTGGAGATTTATTAAGATGTAGTCCACTTCCAAAGTGGACTACATCTGATTACGCATTATGAAAAAATTAAAAGTTAAAAATAGCCGCGATCTGGGAATTTTATTTGCTGAAAATGATCTCAAAATGATAGGCCAGGATGGCGCTTATTCCATTCCCATCAAGCCGAACGAGTCACTCTGGCTTTTCGGCGATACTTTTATCGGCCATTTCAATGAGATCGGCGGCCGCGTTATCGAACAGATGCCCAATAATTCTGGTCTGATTTGTCGAGACAGAGATGCCTCGAACGGACTGAAAGATTTTCACTATTTGACAGACAAGTCGGGTCAAATTCGGCAATTGATTCCTTTGGAACCGGATGAAGATCACGAGAAATATCGTATCTGGGGCATGCACGGATGTTTTTGGCGGGGAAAAGTGTATTGGTACTACATTCGCGTAAAAATTTTAAAAGAAGGAGTATGGCCTTATAAATTTGATGTTGCAGGAAGCGGACTGGCTGTGGCAAATTATCCTCATCTGGAGTTTCAGCGCATCAAAGAAAACGGATCTACAATTCTGTGGCAAAAAGACGAACCGAGCTATGGCGTGGCGGTTTTAATTGATGAGAAAGAAAATTATGTCTATTTGTACGGCTCCTATTTGCAAAACGGAAAACATTTGTGTGCGCTGGCGCGGGTCAGGCCTGATAGCCTGGCGTATCCTTCGTACTATGAATATCTCGTTTCTCAGGAGCCTCGCTGGAGTCCGGATCGGTCAAAAGCTATCTCAATAATGGAGGGAATGCCCACAGAAATGTCGGTTTCTTTTAACGAATATCTTGGATGCTATCTGGCAGTGCATTCTCTGGACATCACAGGTCTCGTTGTGGGGCGAACATCTCCGACGCCCTGGGGTCCCTGGAGCGCGCCGGTCACGCTCCGGACGCCAAAAGTTCCGCTGCGCAATCCGCTCGTTTACGGAGGGCCTCTGGTGTACGCCGGAAAAGAGCATCCGGAATACAAAAGAAAAAACGGGAAAATTATCTATCTCACCTGTGTTGAATTCGAGGAATATTTTCCGAGATTGATTGAAGTTGAGTTGGAATAAGAAAAGAAATTGGTATAATTCGTATTGCTGGAAAAATTAAGAATTTAGATAATTGTTTGTGGTTTTATTCGTTCGAACATCCCCCTAAATCCCCCTTCAAAGGGGGACTTATTGGGTTTTCGCTTTGAAAGGCGATTTACTGTGTTTCCGCTTTGAGGGGGACTTACTGGATTCCCCCCTTTGAAGGGGGGCAAGGGGGGATGTAAAAACGCAATCTGACTAAGTAGCAATTTAGAAACCAGATTTTTTCTAAAAACCTGGTTTCTCGGGAAAGAAAAAAGCCGAGGCCAAATTGAGCAAAGAGATTCACTTTCAGCAACAGAGTCAGTTAAAATTAGCCTGGCGCTTGATAAAATATGTCAAACCTTATTGGGATAAATACCTGCTGATCATTATTTTGCAGATGATTCAGGGGACAATTCATACGCTGCCCTATTTGTTCCTGTCGAAAATGCCTGAATTCGTCGGCATGGGTAAGACTAAAGATTATGTCGTTTTTTGCTTACTTTTGCTGCTGCCCGCTTTTCTTTTTCGGTTCGTTATTTTTGAGAGTTTGTTGAATACTTTGAACTGGTACGTCGGTTTGAAGCTGTCCTTTCGATTTCGCCAATTGTTGTATCGGCACATGGAAAAATTATCGCTGGGATTTTATCAGTCCCGTCCTGTGGGCGAACATCTCTATCGCGCCAACGCCGACATCGACGCCATGATTCCATTGTTCAACAACCCCATGACTGGTCTGCCGATGTTTATTTCCAGCATTTATCAGACGATTTTAATGGCTTACTTGATTTCCATTGCCGGGGTCGAAATTTTATTTTACCTGGCGCTGATTTTGATTCCTGTTTATGCCATTGTACATTATCTTTACGGCATTGTACGAAAGCTGGATTACGTGAAACGCGCCCGCGCCCAGCAATTGACGGCAGCGCTGCGCGAGAGTATCGCCGGGATTCGTGTGGTGAAAGCATTCGGAAGGCTGAAATTTACCGAGCGGCGATATTTTGCCGCCATGAAGCGATTCTACAAATCAACCCAATCCGCCTATTTATTGCAGACGCTGGTCGCGGATTTTGTGCGCACTTCGCCGGTGCACATTCTCTGGCCGCTGTCGCTGCCGCTGTTTGCTTATTTTGGCTTGAAAGGCAAAATGCCCATCGTGAGCTGGTTCGCCGTGATCTATTTTTCCCGGCAGATGCTCTATTTTTTAGATTTGACGTTCAGTTTTGTGCAGAGATTTCGTCTGTTTCTTGTTCCTGCCCAGCGACTTTTTGAAACGTTGGATGTAAAACCGGAAATTGTTTTTCCGAAAAACGGGAAAAAACTTTTGCCTTTGCAGGGAGAACTCAAATTTGAGGATGTTCATTTTTCCTACGAAAAAGGTTTCCCGATTTTGCAGGACATTCATTTTAAACTTGAACCCGGGAAAAAGTTAGCTATTGTAGGCCCCAGCGGCGCAGGGAAAAGCACCATCGCCAACTTGATGCTCCGATTGTACCAGCCGGAGAGAGGAGATATTAAAATTGATGGCGAGAAGATTTCTGAAATTGACATTGATTCGTTTTTCAGCCAGACCGGCGTGATTTTGCAGGACACGTTTCTTTTTGGCGGCACGATTCGGGACAATATTCGCTACGGCAATCCCAAAGCGAGCGACGGGGAGGTCATCGACGCCGCAAAGGCTGCCGGCATTCACAATGATATCATGCAGATGCCCGGAGATTACAACATGGATGCGGCTGAGGGAACGCGTCTTTCCGGAGGCCAAAAACAACGTATTGCTATCGCGCGTGCTCTGGTGAAAAAACCAAAACTACTGATTTTGGATGAGGCTACTACATCGCTGGATGTAACCACAGAAAATGCAATTATTGACACGCTGAAAAAGTCATTCCCCGATATTTCGATAGTAATGATTTCTCATCGAATTTCGCTGGTGCGCGACGCCGACCAAATTGTGGTTTTGGACAAAGGAAAAATTATTGAACAGGGGACTCATAAAACTTTGCTGCAAAATAGAGGAATGTATTGCAATTTGTACTTACAGCAAACGGACAACAGGGAAAAGCAGGCAGGATGAAAACGACTCAGAGTCCGAAATCTGACTGGCAACTTTTTCTTTATTTCATCAGATATCTGAAGCCAATCTGGGATAAAGTTTTGTTAGTTGTGTTGTTGGCGATTGTTTTGACAGTGCTGGACATCAATACAGTCGTCCTGCCCTTGGTGACGAAAAAATTTATCGATCAGGTTTTGGGACAGCACGATTGGTACATGTTCAAAATATTGCTCATTGTGTTGATCACGCAGATCGTACTTTTTCTGAGTTGTAACTATTTGCTTGAATTGAACAAATACGTTGTCTCCATGAAATTGGGCATTCGCATGGGAATGGATGTCTTCAAACATGTGCTGACATTGCCGCTTTCGTTTTTTCAGAAAAGACCGGTTGGCGAGCACATGTACCGCGTGGGCACCACTTTTGACCCGGGATTTGCCAATTTGGCGATACTGGGATTGCTTTTCGAAACCACCGGCTCCGCCAAGGGAGAGACCCAGCCTTTCATGGGAAACGATGTGGATACTGTTTTGTCAATGATCACGCAATCGCTGGATTTGATCATTCGCGTGACGTTTCGCTTGCTGTTGATTTTATTCACTGTGACTTACGGCATAAATTTTAAAGTAGGCATGGCGTTGATTGTTTTCTGTGTGCCTTATATCGCGATCATTCATCTTTTTTACAATATTCAGCGTCGCATTGATTTGCGCTATCGTGAGAAAAGTCAAAATTTTCTCGCTGGTTTGCAGGAGTGGTTCGCCGGAATTAAGACCGTAAAAGCGTTTGGCAAAGGCAAATACGAGGTGCTGAAAAATATTCGGCTTTACATTCGTATGTTGCGTGTGGAATGGCAGAATTTTTTCATGAAATTGGCGACTGATAATTTCATTCTCTTTTTTCGCTATGCCTTCATCGTGGGCGCGATTCTTTACATGCTCGTTGTTGAAAAACAAACCACCGGTGCAGTGGTCGCGCTTTTTTTGCTGCTGGATCAATTTTTCAGCCCCATCAATCAATACGTGCGCGTCGTCGAAGGCATTCGTCTGCAACTCATTCCGGCGCGGCGTTTGATGGAGACTGTTGGCGTGGAACCGGATATTCGCGAAAAATCCGATGCTCTTTCGCTACCAAAATTTTCCGGTCCCTACAAAGTGAATCGAGTGAAATTTAGTTATGAACCAGAGAAACCGATTTTGAAGAACGTCACTTTGGAAATACCCCGCGGTCAGCGCATCGGTATTGTTGGAGCTTCAGGTTCCGGGAAAACCTCACTGGTGAATTTGCTGATGCGATTTTACGATCCGGATAGTGGCGAAATCCTGCTCGATAAAGTGAATTTGCGGGATGTAAAATTGAATAATTATTACCAAAATATCGGCATTATTTTACAGGAAGATTTCCTTTTCAGCGGAACTGTTCGGGAAAATATTCGTTACGGAAAACCTGACAGCGGCGAGGAAGAAGTGTATCTGGCGGCTAAATTAGCAGCGGTGCACGAAGATATTTTACGTTTGCCCAATGGCTATGACACGGATTTGGGTGAGGGAACAAAACTTTCCGGCGGACAGCGCCAGCGAATCGCCATCGCCCGGGCTTTAATTCGCCAGCCCAATATTTTAATTCTGGATGAGGCGACAAGCTCTCTGGATTCAGAAACCGCCCGTAGAATTGAAGAGACAATTTTTGAGGCAGGACAGGAAAAGACCATTGTGATGATCACGCACAAATTGCTGTCTGTTCGTCAGTGCGATAAAATCTTTGTGATCGAAAATGGCGAACTGGTGGAACAAGGCGCTTTTGAGGAATTGCTTGAAAAAGACGGATTATTTGCCTCGCTTTATCGGAAACAAGTAGCAGAGTAGTTGGCTCGAAAATCAGCGGAGAAAATACATGAAGTTCTGGGTAAAAAAATTATTAGCGAAGTATGTAACTTACATTGAAATAATCGGTTATGGATTTGTGATTTTATTCATCGCCGGTTTGATTATTTTGTCGCGCGTCAAGGCAGAAGATGAGTTTGTCGGTCTGAAGGGGGAATTGGCAATCTCAACGGATTTGATTCAATCGGATAAGCCTTGGTACGTTCTGAAAATAGCTGCTGATACCGGAAAAGTTGTTGCACCGGAAACAGCGCTGCTCATTGTGACAGACGATCCGGTTTTTATCGCCGATAAAAAAATTATTGTGAAACTTGATGAACAAACTGCTTTGGCAGAGGGGACGGGAAATGGTTCGCTGGTTTCACAATTACAAAAGATGCGTGGGCAACTTGAGGACAAGAAATATCCGTATCTGAGTCAATACGAAGTCAGGAGCAAAATCGAGGGAGAATTCATCCTTATCTCCGATGAATTGCCGTTTATTTCAGCCAATTCAATTCCCGGCGGCGTGTTTAATTTTGAAAATTGTTCGCTTTACGTGAGCCAGCTTCCTGTGGATAAGCGGATGAAACGAAAATTGAAAATCGGGCAAACAGGGACCGCTGCCATTCAAATTTCTCCGCTGGAAAAAATTAATGTGTCGGTGGAGTTGGTGAATTTGACGGAAAGTGAAGCAGATTTGAAAATAATGGAATTGAACCAGAGCAAAAAGAAAAAACTGGCCGCCGCTCTGACAGCACTTCCGAAAGATGAAAAATTATCCGCAACAATTTCGGTGTTGGTGGGTTCAAAAAGCTGGATGCAGTTAATCTGGAGGTAGATTGTGAGCGGATTAGCAATGTCGGGCATACTTTTTTGTTATCCTCACACAAAGACACGGTGACACAAAGAAATCTTTGTGTTTTTGAGGCTTTGTGTGAGTTATGAGAAAGATCGAAACACATCATTCGAAACCAAAATCAGGATTGCTATGGGAAAGAATTTTGACATCACGGTTGCCGGACACATTTGTCTGGACATTATTCCGAAGATTCCACACACGGGATTGAAAGAGATAACCGATATTTTCAAGCCGGGAAAATTGGTCATCGTGGATAAAGCAACGATCAGCACCGGGGGGCCTGTTTCCAATACCGGAATTGCACTGGCAAAATTGGGCTTGAAAGTAGCATTTATGGCGAGAATCGGAGATGACCACTTTGGCGAGATAGTCGAAAAATTGCTGGAGACTCAGGGCTTCACTTCCGGGATTTCCAAAATTCAGGGAGAACGCACATCTTATACCATCGCTATTGCGCCGTCGGGAATTGACAGAATCTTTTTACATCACCCCGGCGCAAATGATCATTTTGATCACAATGATCTGGATGTGGAAATTATTCGCCAGTCAAAAATGTTTCATTTTGGCTATCCGCCAATTATGGCGAAATGTTATCGGGATGAGGGCAGCGAATTAGAGAAAATTATTCGAATTGCCAACGGCGAAGGAGCTTTCACTTCGATTGACATGGCTTTGCCAGATCCGGATAGTGCCAGCGGCAAAGCGCCATGGCCAAAGATTCTGGAGCGAGTATTGCCGTATGTGGATTTGTTCATTCCGAGCATTGAAGAGATTTTTTACATGCTTGATCGCGAAAAGTATTTTCAGATAAAAAAAGCAGCGGGGAATCGCGATGTGGTCGATTTCATCGATGTGAATGATTATCAGCGATTAGCGCAAAAATGCCTTGATCTGGGTGCACAAATGGTGGCACTTAAAGCTGCGCACAAAGGAATTTATTTTTACAGCCGAAAAATTCGTGCAAAAAACGGCGTGCCGAAAAATGCTGAAAACTGGTCAAATCGCGAGTTATGGAGCCCGGCTTTTCGCATTGAAAAAATTGCCAGTGCAACTGGTTCCGGTGATTCTGCCATTGCGGGATTCCTGGCAGCCATCGTCCAGGGCAGAGATGTAGAGGATGCGCTGAATTACGCCAATTGCACCGGCTACCAAAATTTGCATGAGCTGGATGCCATCAGCGGAATTAAATCATGGGATGAGACAACGCAAATGCTGAAAGAGAGGAAATTGAAAAAAATTGAAATTTCTCTCGATGAGAGTAACTGGAAATGGAGTGTGGAGCATCAATTATGGGTTGGTGCTGGTGATAAGTTTTTTGTGAATATTTGAGTTTGGCAATAGGTCGAAAAAGAAAAGGACAAATTATGCCTGAGGGCTAAAATCAGTGATCAGATCGGATTTCAGGCGTCAACTTTTTAAAGAGTATCTTTGAATATTCGCAATAAACGCGATTTTAAAATCCTGACGGATTAAATCCAAAAAACATTTGGGATTTCAGGCGTTAGCCTTTTATTAAACTATTTTACCAATTTCATTGCGCGAAATTTGAATTTTCGCAAATGTGCTAGGATCAGGAGGAAATGAAATGACATCACGAGAGCGAGTATTATGCACTTTGCGACATGAAGAGCCGGATAAAGTTCCTATTGATTTGGGAGCCATGCGTTCGACAGGAATCATGGCGATTGCTTACAATAAATTGAAAAAATATCTCGGCGTTGAAGGCGGAAACACGATTGTTTACGATATCGGACAACAATTGGCAGAGCCGGAACCGGAAATTTTGCAGCGTTTTCAGGTGGATGTGATTGATTTATCCAATACGCTGGGCAATCCGGGACCCGAATGGAAAGATTGGACTTTGCCGGATGGCTCGCCGGGGAAAGTTCACGAAATTTTTTATCCGAAGCGCGTGAATGACGAATGGGTTTTGATGGATGGCGACAGAATCGCAGCGCGCATGCCTGAAGGGTGTCTCTATTTTGAGTCTTGCAATCCGCCGCTGGAAAATGCGGAAACCAGCGCTGATATTGAAAATTACAAATGGCATTATTTCACGGATGAGGATTTCCGCCTGTTAGAGGAAAAAGCAAAGAAATTATATCATGAAACGGAATTTGCCATCATGGGCGGCTTTGGCGGAAATATTCTGGAATTGGGTCAGGCTTTGCGCGGCTGGGCAAAATTCATGATGGATCTGGTCGTCAATCGCAGTTTTGCAGAAGATTTGATGGCGAAAATGACCGAGGTTCATCTGAAAAATTTAGAGGGCTATCTTCAGGCTGTGGGCGATTACATTCAGATCATCCAGATGGGAGATGATCTTGGCACGCAGAGTTCGCCTCAAATTTCGCCGGATATGTATCGGGAAATGATCAAACCACATCACAAAAAAATCTATCAATACGTGAAAAAGAATTCTGATTTGTATGTGTTTTTGCACAGTTGCGGTTCTATTTACGAGCTCATTCCTGACTTAATCGATGCCGGTGTTGAAATTTTGAATCCGGTGCAAACTTCAGCGCGCAACATGGAGCCGGAACGGCTGAAAAAGGAATTTGGCGACAAACTCACATTCTGGGGCGGCGGCGTTGATACACAACACACTTTGCCGGAAGGGAGCCTCGATGAGATTCGCGAGCAAGTGATTGAAAGAATAAAAATTTTCGCTCCCGGCGGCGGATTTGTTTTCAACCCCGTGCACAATATTCAAGCGACAATTCCGCCGGAAAAAATTGTGACGGTTTTTGATACTGCTATTGCTCATCGGGAATATCCGATTATGTGATTTTTTTTGCCACCAAGACTCGAAGGCTCAAAGAAGAAAAATATAAGTTTTTGGAGCTGGGAGGCTTTGTGCCTCTGTGTCTTTGTGAGAGGAAAACAATAAAAAACTTAACCACCAGACTCAAAGACACCAAGAAAAAATTAAATTTAAAAAAAATGCAAAAGCAACCAGATTTCAATCGATTTTTAAAAGCGATTAAATACGAAGAACCTGATCATTTGCCTAATGCGGAACTATGGATT